>CAIYZW010000777.1 GCA_903930725.1 uncultured Bacteroidota bacterium | reverse complement strand
CGGGGAAGAAAAGCGACTCGTGCGTGTTTTCCATGGCTTCGGTTGACGATGGCGACACAAATGGATTGGATTCCATCAGACAATTGTCGTTTGGGGTTGAATATTCGTTGCCATGACGTGCGATGGCATGTGCAATTTCGTGACCCATCACCACAGCGAGGCCGGCTTCGGATTGAGTGATTGGCAAAATACCCGAATAAACCACGACTTTGCCTCCGGGCATACACCACGCGTTAGGAGTGGCTTCGTCGACAAGATTAAATTCCCAATGGTAATCAGAAACCCTGTTGCCGAGGCCTTTTTCGCTGAGATACTTCTCGACAGCAGTAGCAATCTTGCCACCAATTCGTTTAACCATGGCAGTTTGCTCCTGGTTTTGTGATATTTTGTTATCTCTTAAAAAATCGCCATAGTTTGTAACGCTCATCGCCATTAATTCCGACTCAGGCAGAAGGTTCAACTGCGAACGGCCACTCAACGGCACTGTTGAACAGGAAGTTGTAAACTGAAAAACAGCAATCACAAACAGTATTGATGTTGTTAAACAGGCTATCTTTTTCATAAATCAAAAAAGTTAAGTAATTAATTCAAATTGTTACACAAAGTAAACACCGTTTGGGCCGTTTTGGTTTGTTTTTTTATTAAAAAATCCGAAATCCGGTTTAAATTTATGTTTATTGCAACCATTGTTTGTATCGAAAAATTATCTTTGCCTTTAAGAATAGACAGCAATGAAAATTATCGAAGTAAAAGGACTTAATAAATCGTTTGGAAAGCTATTGGCGCTGAATGATGTTAATTTTTCGGTGGATAAAGGCGAATTCTTTGGTCTTTTAGGCCCGAATGGCGCCGGTAAAACCACTACCATCAACATTCTAAGCACTGTAATGATGCCTGATGCCGGTGAAGTGACAATTAATGGCTATAATTTGAAGGATAATCCGAAAAAATGCAAGGATTCGATCGGTATTGTGCCCCAGGAACTCGCTTTGTACGACGATCTGACAGCATTAGAGAACCTTGTATTCTGGGGAAGGTTGTATGGCATCTCAAAATCGAAGGCAACCGACAAATCGTTGAAGCTGCTTAAACTTCTCGAGCTGGACGAACGAAAAAATACACGCATCAAAACGTTTTCGGGAGGGATGAAACGCAGGATTAACATCGCGGCAGCCATGATTCACGATCCGCAAATACTTTTGATGGACGAGCCAACCGTTGGCGTTGATCCGCAAAGCCGGAATCAGATCTACGAAGTCCTCGACGGATTCGTTAAAGGCGGGATGACCATTGTTTACACCACACATTACATGGACGAAGTAGAAAAACTCTGCAGCCGCATCGCAATTATTGATTACGGACAGATTATCGCCGGTGGAACGCTGGACGAGCTTCGTGGAATTGCCGGTTCGAGCGAAACCATCGTAATCCATTTCGAAAAAAACGTAAATACCAACATGGACGAACTCAAATCGGAGTTTGGAGAGCGAATCGAGATAAATGACGACAAACTTATTTTCAATACATCAAATAGTAAAGGCGATCTGCCGCTGTTATTGCAAAAATGCACACAACATTGCCAGGCAATAACACATATTGCCATCGAGCGGGCGAGCTTAGAGACAGTTTTCTTAAAATTAACCGGACGTAAACTCAGAGATTAACATGATCGAAATAGCATTAAAAGATTTAAAAGTGTTTTTCAGGGACATCAAAGCTGTTTTATTGTCGTTCCTGCTCCCGATTGGATTGATAACGCTCTTTGGGCTTACGTTTGGCGGAATCGAAGAACGATCGGCATCAAATAACCAGACAAACATACTAATTGCCGATTTGGACAGCACCGAAATAACCCGCGACGTGATTGTAAAGCTCGACAGCCTGGCCGAAATTAGCGTAACAACCGTTGGTTTTGACAGGGGCAAAGAAATGATAATGAATGGCAACCGTTTGGCGATGCTGGTGTTCTATAAAGGCTTCGCCGACTCGGTTGAAAGCGGGAAACCGGAGCCGATGGAGCTGTTTTACGACGAGGCGCGCAAGATGGATGCCGGATTGATACAATACGCGCTTATTTCGAACCTGATGGAGATATTGGGACCGAAAACCTTCAAAAAAAAGATCATGAGTTCCATAAAAACGAAGTATCCAGATATGGATACCGATATGATGACGCAAATTGAAGGCGATATAAGCGAACAATTTGCGCCTGCCGATGAAGATGGAAAGGATAACATCATGGGAAAGATGGGAAACCTGACAATTACCAGCCTGGCACGAAAAGAATCGGTAAACTGGGCACTTATTCAAAGCTTTGCAGGCACGGCGGTGATGATGCTGCTGTTTAGCGTTACCGCCATTGGCAGTTCGCTGCTGAGCGAGCGCGAAGATGGCACGCTAAAACGGTTAATGTATTCGCCGGTATCACCGATTCACATCATGTTTGGCAAAGTTATATTTGCATTAGTCATTTCGGTTATTCAACTATCGGTAATGGTTGTGTTTACATGGTTAGTGCTGGGCATGGACATCGGTTATAACGTGTTTTACCTCTTGATGGTTATCGTGGCAACCGCTTTTGCATGCTCGGGGTTCGGGATTTTTATCGCTGCAATAAGTACAAGCCGCAAACAGGCCGAAGGCATGGCAACGATTGTGATTTTGCTTATGTCGGCAATAGGAGGGAGCATGATACCATTGTTTTTTATGCCCGCCTTTATGCAAAAAATAGCCGTGATATCATTAAACTACTGGGCCATACAAAGTTTTTTTGATGTGCTGGGCCGGGAGGTTTCGTT
>CAIYZW010000776.1 GCA_903930725.1 uncultured Bacteroidota bacterium | reverse complement strand
ACCCGGAACTTATACGTTGCTCTTTGCGCTGGATGGCTTTAGCAACCTTCGTCTCGAAGGCATTTTGGTAAATCCCGGCGAAGAATCATTGGCCAATGGAGCAATGATTCCAGTAGGGGGATGATGGCATCTTTATAAAAATAAAATAAGGTTTCAAAATCAAGTGACGCTGTCAGTCCGCCAGCCGGCGGACTGACAGCGATTAAAAAGGGAAACCATTTTATTTAAGCCAAATGCTATGCACCGGTAATGTTTGTAGAAACCGCCCAATCTATAAAAACTAAAAAGGGTATCACCTTCGTAATTTTCTGATTGCCTGTTTTGATGGTTTTTGCTAATTTTGCTCAAAATTTAATAGCGAAAAAATGGATAGTATTGGTTCTCCGCATCAGCAATTGCCCCTGATTTTTCAAACTTTATCATCGCTCAGTCTTTCTGAGTTGGATCAGGTTATGAAACAACTCATCGGCCTTCGAAAACAAAAACTTCCTGGTGTCCTTTCATTTGTTGAGGCTGATTTGTTGAAAAAGATTAACAAGCCTGTTCCATTTGAAATTCAGCAGCGTTATGATTTTCTGATAGATAAGCGAAACACGAAGAATCTGACAGATATTGAATATCAGGAATTACTCGAATTAACCTCCTACACCGAAAGCATAAATGTAAATCGTCTTGAAAATCTCCTGCAATTAGCAAATCTCCGTAACATTTCGCTCGATACGCTGATCGAGCAACTGGAACTTAAGCCTCAGATAAATGTCGCCTGACAAGTTAAAACAACTAACTTACACTCGTGCAAACGGCTTATGCGAGTATTGTAAAAGCCCTGCCAACATTTCATCTCAGCCATTTGTTGTCGAACATGTTTTTCCTAAAAGCAAAGGAGGACAAAGTAACCCAGTGAATACCGCCTTATCCTGCCAGGGCTGCAATAATTACAAATACAATAAAACCACTGGAATTGATAGTTTGACTGGAAAAACTGTAGATATTTTTAACCCAAGAAAGCAAAACTGGTCTGCTCATTTTGCATGGAGTGAAGATGGCAACGACATTATTGGACTAACAGCAACTGGCAGAGTTACCACCGAAACGCTTAGACTTAACCGCCAGGAATTACAAAACCTGCGGCAATTGCTTGGTGAAGCCGGGAAACATCCACCAAAACATCAATAAACGTAATCATGCCTTGTTTATTAAAACAGACTTTATTTGCATGAGGCAGGCAGGTGTATTAAAGATTTGTCCCTTTTACAGGTGAAACCTTTTAATACGATGGATGACTTTTCATAAAAAGGATTTACTTTTATTTGTACTTTAGCCAATGATTTCACCGGCATATTTCTGGTTGTCAAATAAAAAACTGCAATCCAATGAAAAAGTACATCTTGATTTTATTCGCATTTTGTGGTATTTTTTCCAACCTTCAGGGTCAAATAAAAATTGAGCCCGAAACTTCCGTCACCACCGGTATCCTGTACGATTTGGTTGTTCCTTTTTCGGGTATCACGCGTTTCGATGGATCGGAACAATCGCCCTCCAACTCCTTAAAAAACTGGAACCAGGTGTATTTTGAACTGACTAAGGCTGCATTAAAACCAATGGAAATACCTGCAATTTCAGAAATCAAAAAACAGGCAAAAGTTTTTACAAACCAAGGTTTCATCCCAATTGGAGCGCTTCTTTATCGTTACAATTATCTCAACGAAAACCTCGAAAATTATGCCGATGGAGCTAATGGAATAAATTTCGGAAGCAAAAAAATCCCGGAGAAAATGGTTTTTACTTCGTCCGCTTTGCGCGATAAAACCTACAACGGCAAACACCTCACTTTTACTCTGCCGGAAGCGTTTATTTATTCAAATTTTGAAATCCTTCCACAGCAATGGTTTATCAATTTTGATGATGGAAACGGCTGGCAGCAAAGCGTTCCCGGAAAAACCTTAGAAGTTTCCTATTCTTCAACCGGAACGAAAACCATCAAACTAAAGGCTGTTTTTAAAGATGGCCATGAATTATTCAGCAGCTTTAAATTTAATGTCATCGAACTGGTTACGCCCAATCCAACCACAACCTGGGCCGTTCAGGGGGAAATTCCTTATCTGGGAGCCACAACTTCGGGCGAGGCTTTTGTTTACCTTGCCGAAGGCCGTTCAAAAGTTGTTAAACCCATCGTGGTAAGCGAAGGAATTGATTTTGATGATGCTTTGGGCTGGGAAGAAATCTACAATTTACTAAACCAGGAAAACCTGCTCGAAAACCTCAGAGCCGAAGGATTTGATGCGATTATTCTGAATTTTGCCCAGCCGCTCAATTACATGCAGCAAAATGCCTTTCTGTACATAAAATTGCTGCAAATGGTCAACGATTCCATCGGCTATGAGCGAAAAATCGTTACCATCGGGCCAAGCATGGGGCAATTGGTTATCCGATACGCGCTTACGTACATGGAAAACCATAACATGGATCACAATTCGTCGCTGTTTATTTCGATGGACGGGCCAAACCAGGGCGCCAACATTCCGCTTGGGCTGCAATACCTGGTTTATTTTTATAAAGATTATGATGCAAATATCGGGTTGATGCTTGATGCGCTCAACCAACCATCGCCAAAGCAAATGCTGTCGTATATTTATACCGATCCACCCTCGGCAACTGCCGGGCATGACCCGCTTTATGATTCTTTCAGATCGGAACTTCTGGCCATAGGAAATTATCCGGATCAACTCCGGAAAATTGCCATCAGCGATGGGAGCATCGAAGGAATCGGGCAACCCTTTAATGCCGGCGATCAGGTGATTAGTTATAATTATACAGCCTTTTTAACAAGCCTCAAGGGCAATGTTTGGTCGGTAAAAAACAATGCATCTGGTCAGATTCTCCAGGGACAAATCAAAATTCCGCTGATTATGAATAAAACGCTGAATGT
>CAIYZW010000775.1 GCA_903930725.1 uncultured Bacteroidota bacterium | reverse complement strand
TTTCCAATAAGCGCGGAGGCGATGGCAAGACGTTGTTTCATCCCAAGCGAAAATGTACGGAACTTGTCGTCTTTGCGGTCGAGGAGTTCAACGGTTTTGAGGATATTTTCGATACCATCGAAAGGTTTTTCCTTAATTCTCGCAACAATTTTAAGATTGCTTACTGCCGATAAATAAGGGTAAAAAATCGGATGTTCCAGTGTGCCACCAATCTTTTTGCGGCTGTGGTGCGAAGGTTCTTCACCAAACCACCGGAAGCTGCCCCGGGTAGGTTTTATAATGTCGAGGATAATGCCAAGGGTGGTGGTTTTGCCGCTTCCATTTGGCCCCAACAACCCGAAAACACTGCCTTTTTTCACTTCAAGGTCGAGTTGATCAACTGCATGAATGTGGCCATAATTTTTGGTAATTCGCTCAATGCTGAGAACAGTGTTCAAATTGTTAGGATGTTTAAGATTAGAAAAACCTATTTTGTTTGTTCATAAAGTTCGATCGGAAATTTCTGATTTGATTTCGATTTAAAGATTCAAAAATCCACACTCGACTAAGCTCAGTGTCCAAAAATCTTAAATCAAAAATCCAACACTATTTTCCATATTTTTGAAACAGGTCTTCCAAAACCTGATCGGTAAGTTCGTTACCTTGCAGAAACGGGAAGCCTTCCCATCTTACGATGCCTTTTGGGTCAATTAAAACACAGTGTGGAATCCCTGTAACAGCGAAAGTACTTTTTAATCGTTTTTGGGTGTCAATGGCGCTGTAATAGTTAATTGTCGGTGTTGTCATCGAAGTAACCTTTTGCTCGGTTTCATCGCTCAAACCAATTACAACCAGTTGTTTTGGATATTGTCCGGCCCAGTGGTTCAATTCGGGAATTGCCTTTTTGCATGGTCCACACCAAGTAGCCCAAAAATCAATTAACATAAATTTTCCTTTGGTTTTAGGCTCATCTGTAAGCCATTTTTCGACAACAAAATCAGGAGCTTTCTGGTTCAGAAATGACTTTGCCCACATTTTTTTGTAGGGCTGCCCTGTGTTCTGTGCCTTCGCATCATTTGTAAATAGAAATACCGAAATTATAAAACTACCCATCAGGGCAAAAAGAACTTTTCTTTTCATGTGTTCAAAGTTATAAATTGAATTTTTTAACTGCCGCAAATGTAACCATACAAATATTATCGGCCAATAAAAAACAGTTTTGTAATACCTTCGCAGCCATTAAAAAATCTTAAATATGATAATTGATATTAACAAGATAGTAACCTTTACCTTCGATTTGAGATTGGCCAATGCCGTTGGCGAAAGCATCCAGAAGGTTAAAAAATCGAGGCCGATGAAAATTGTTTTTGGCCGCGGAAACCTTTTTGAACCCTTCGAAAGGCGGCTTGCCGGACTTAAAACTGGCGATAAATTTGAATTTCACATCGAAAGTAAAGATGCCTATGGACTTTATAACGAGAAAGCCATCGCCACCCTCGAAAAATCAGTTTTCACCGAAAATGAATTGGCAGAGGACGATTTGCTGCAGGTTGGAAATTACATTCCCATGGAAACCGAATCAGGAATTCCGTTCAACGGAAAAATCATCGAAATTGCCGGAGAAAAGGTTATGATGGATTTTAATCACCCTCTCGCCGGACAGGACTTGTTTTTTAAGGGTGAAATTCTGGATGTCCGCGAAGCCACAAATTCTGAAATAGAATCTGGCCAGGTTGAGAGGAAACTCAGGCGACAAAAGAAAATCTGATTTTTAACCAAGTAGGTATTTCATTCGATTGAAGGAATTTTAATTTTGGTACTTTAGCTTTTTATTTTTAAGAAGGATAAAAATCGAAACATGCTCGGAGATTTGACTTATGAAGAATTGGCATTTCGATGCCGTGAAATGGCTTCGGAAACCGAAAATTTGCGCAAGGCTTTATTGGCTTCGCAGGAATCGCATTTGGCCTATCGTCAGATAGTCGAAAACGCAAATTCTGCTATTGTAAGGCTTTCGCTTGACGGTGTTATCGAGTATGTTAATGTTTTTGCTGAAGAAGTTTTCAACCGGAATTCGTCAGCGTTGATTGGACAGAATATTGTCGGAATCATCCCACCTGTTGCACAGGATTCGATTGTTAAGGTGCGAAAAATGATGGATGATTTATTGCATAAAAAACTGAGTTTTTCGTACACCGAAACTCTTGTTAACCACACCATTCACAAGCTGATGTGGATTTCATGGACATCAAAATTGCTTTTTAACGAACAAGGAAAAGCTACAGGAATTATCTCGATAGGAACGGATATCACCCGACGGAAAAATGCCGAAGAAGCACTTCGCGAAAGTGAGTTTAACCTTACCAGGGCGCAGGAAATTGCTGGTGTTGGAAGCTGGGCATGGGAAATTGACAGTGACAATATTCATGGTTCGGCTTATTTTTTCAGAATTTTTGGGATTAATCCAGTGAAAAGTTATCGGCTTCTGATGCAGGATTTGTCTGGTATCATTCACCCGGAATACAGAGATTTTATTGCTAAAAAAATTAAACGGGCGATTACAAAAGGATCAACAGAATCATATTCTTACCAAATCACGCATCCTGATGGTCAGAACCGATGGATTTTGGAGGAGGTGAGTTTACTAGGCGATGTGGACCAGAAAAAGCAGGTTCTCATCGGAACAATCCGCGACATCACCGACCAAAAGAAAACCGAAGATAAACTGCGCGAATACCTGCTGATCGTCTCCTCCTCAAGCGAATTGATGTCATTGATAAATTTCGATTATCGCTACATTAATGTAAACCAGTCGTATCTTGATGCTTATGGCAAAAATGTTCACGACATCGAAGGAAAAACTGTTGCCGAGGTTTTTGGAAACGATGTTTTTTACAGAATTATCAAACCAAATATTGATCGTAGCTTGCTTGGCGAAAATGTAACCGATCAGTATTGGTTCGATTTTCCCAATCAAGGCAGGCGTTTTATGGATACAAAATACAACCCTGTTCGCGAGGTTGATGGAACGATTTCGGGCGTTACTGTGAGCACCAGAGATATTACCGATCTTAAAAAAGCTGAGGAACAACTTCGTATTTTTAAACTTTTTGCCGAAGAATCAGGAATTGGCCTGGGCATGGCCGACCTCGACGGGGTGATAACTTACGCCAA
>CAIYZW010000774.1 GCA_903930725.1 uncultured Bacteroidota bacterium | reverse complement strand
TTTAAAGACCTCGGCCTATTGATTATTGATGAAGAACAAAAATTTGGCGTAGGGGTTAAGGAAAAACTCCGGCAAATGAAGATCAATGTTGACTCGCTAACCCTTACGGCCACGCCCATTCCGCGTACGCTCCAGTTTTCGCTCATGGGTGCGCGCGACCTTTCGGTAATTAACACACCTCCTCCCAACAGGATGCCTATTCAAACCGAGGTTCGGGGGTTCAGTTCCGAAATTATCCGCGATGCCATTAATTACGAAGTTTCACGAAATGGCCAGGTATTTTTTGTGCACAACCGCGTTCACAATATCATGGATGTTGCCGATATGATCAGGAAGTTCTGCCCAGGCGTTAAAGTCGGGATCGGCCACGGACAGATGGAAGGCCATAAACTGGAAGAAGTGATGCTCGATTTTATCGAAGGCGAATATGATGTGCTGCTGGCAACCACGATTATCGAAAACGGCCTCGACATCCCAAACGCCAACACCATCATCATCAACGAGGCACAAAATTTCGGTTTAAGCGAACTTCATCAATTGAGGGGACGCGTTGGCCGTTCCAATAAAAAAGCCTTTTGTTACCTGCTCTCACCGCCACTCTCCACCCTCACGCCCGAAGCCCGGAAACGACTCAAAGCCATCGAGGAATTTTCGACACTTGGCAGTGGCTTCAACATTGCCATGCGCGACCTCGACATACGTGGCGCCGGAAACCTGCTTGGCGCCGAGCAAAGCGGCTTTATCTCCGAGATCGGCTATGAGATGTACAACAAAATCCTCGATGAGGCCATGTTTGAGCTTCGGGAAGAATCTTCAAAAGATGATATCGAGATTGAACCCGACCATGTTTACGTTAAAGATTGTCAGATCGAAACCGATATGGAAATTCTGATTCCAAACGATTATATTTCGGCCACCACCGAGCGGCTAAGCCTTTACAAAGAACTCGATAACATCGAAACCGAAACGGAACTTCAGAAATTTGAAAAACGCCTTGTTGACCGTTTTGGCCAACTGCCTGATCCTGCGCTCGAACTTTTGCAAACCATCCGCCTGCGCTGGCTTGCACGCAAAATCGGATTCGAAAAACTCCTGCTCAAAAATGAACGACTCATTGGGTATTTTACCGGCAGCGAAGATTCAAATTATTTCCAGTCGGACGCTTTTACTGCCGTGCTGAATTTTATCAAAAATAACCCTCGTGCCTGCAAAATGCGCGAAACCAAGGAAAAACTGAGCATCGTTTTCGAGAGGATCACAAATGTCGAACGAGCCATAAAAAGTCTGCAACCGATGGAGGCTTCAAAAACCTGATCTTTCAGCCAGAGTAAAATGAAGAAAAACCCAACATTCTTTTTAAATCAGGGATCCTCTGGTTTTTCATCCCAAAATATATTTCCACATTTGACAAATAATCCAAAGAGTTTTAGCGTACTTTGTTTTGCCAAAATTCAGGCATAACTCATTTAACAATCACCAAAAAAAATAAAATAATGCACATAAATCAAATCGAACTTCGTCACATAAAAATGGTTTTGGTCAGCCCTTTTGTAACCTCGATGGGCACTGAGTACGACGAAGAGCACATCATTGTAAGAGTTGATGCTGACGGTGTAACCGGCTGGGGCGAAAGCGTTGCCGAGGGAACTCCTTTTTACTCCTACGAAACTGTTACAACAGCCTGGCACATCCTGCAGGATTTTTTAATCCCTTCGATTTTAGGGAAAGACATTGCAAATGTTGACGAAGCCATTGCTGCCTATTCCAAAGTTCGGGGTCACATGATGGCAAAAGCCGGACTGGAAGCCGCTTTGTGGGATGCTTTCGCAAAATCCAAAAACATTTCATTATCGAAAATGCTTGGCGGAACAAGAGATAAAATTGACGTTGGCGTAAGCATCGGTATCCAATCATCGGTTTCGGGACTGCTCAAAAAAGTTGAAGGATATCTTGCCGAAGGCTATAAACGGATAAAAATAAAAATCGCTCCCGGCCTCGACATTCAGTTTGTTGAAGCCCTTCGCAAAGAATTCCCGGGCTTGCTTTTGCAGGTTGATGCCAATTCTGCCTACACTTTGGACGATATCGGTCTTTTTAAGAAAATGGACGATTTTGACCTTTCGTTAATCGAGCAGCCGCTGGGTTATGAGGATATTTACGACCACTCAAAATTGCAACGCGAACTTAAAACTCCGATTTGCCTCGACGAAAGCATCCATTCGCTCGACGATACCCGCGCTGCCATCGAATTGGATAGTTGCCGCATTATCAACATCAAACCTGGCCGGGTTGGCGGATACACGGAATCGAAACTGATACACGATTATTGCCAGAAGATGAACATACCCGTTTGGCATGGCGGAATGTTGGAATCGGGAATCGGGCGTGCCGGAAATGTAGGACTGGCTTCGCTTCCAAATTTTATCCTTCCGGGAGATATTTCGGCAAGCAAAAGGTATTATGTCGAAGATATTGTTGATCCTGAATTTGTGGTTAACCCCGATGGAACGATGGATGTTCCTTCCGGGCCGGGAATTGGCGTGGAAGTAAACATGAAAATGCTCGAAAAAGTTACAGTCCGGAAACAGACCTACAAAATCTAAAAAATGAAACGATTGGCACTTTTGACATCTGTTTTAGTTTTTTGGACAGCTGCACTATTCCCGCAAACTGTCCAAAATCAAAGAAAACCGATTTCAAAAAGCGATTTTTCGGGAACCCTCGCCTTTCTTGCCTCCGATTGGATGGAAGGCCGTGAAGCCGGCACAAAAGGCAGTTTTATGGCAGCCGATTACATTTCGGCAATGATGGAAGTTTTCGGATTAAAGCCATACGGCGATAAGGAACATGGTAAGAATGTTATAAAACGAAGTTACTTCCAGGATTTTGAAATCATCCGGTACAAAACGGAAACTGCTGCGCTTTCGTTAATTTCGAAAACAGAATCATCCAAAGCCGAATTTGAATTTATTGATGGGATTGATTTTGAATCCGAAGCAGTGCCAAACTCAATGGTGGCAGAGGCTCCGCTGGTTTTTGCAGGTTACGGCATCAGCGCCCCGGATGCCGGTTACGATGATTATAAAAAGATAGATGTTAAAGGCTGCATTATCATTGTTTTGGAAGGTTTTCCCGGACATGCCGACACCAATTCCGTTGCCTGGAAAAAGCTTGGAAAAACCTTTCAGGATGAAGATGTTTTATATCTATCAAAGCTAAAAACAGCGCAAAAAAACGGTGCTGTAGCTATGATGTTTGTGAGGCCTGATGGCAGAACCAAACCTTTTAGACAATCGGTTATAAATCGGGCTGTTGCGCTATCGGCTATGAATTCTGATAAATTTGCTGATGAAGATTACGAGGATTATTCGTTCCTGCTGCCCGGCGACACCAGCCAACCAACCTTGCCTTGCTTTTGGTTGGCTTCAAAAGCAACCGACGAATTTTTGGAAGGTTCAGGAATTAATTTAAAAGATACCGAAACAAAAGCGGCAAATTCCCTCGAAACCTCAGCAACACTTATCAAAGGTAAAATCGCAGGAATTTCGGTAACCGTTAAGTCGGGATCTTTGCTGGTGCGCAATGTTTTGGGGATAATTCCAGGTAAAGACAGCACTAAAAGCGTGGTTATTGGCGCTCATTACGACCATTTGGGAATGCGTGATGGCAGCATTTACAACGGCTCTGACGACAATGCATCCGGAGTTGCCGGAATGTTGGCTCTTGCAAGAACCTGGGCGGTTTCAGGTGAAAAACCTGCCTGTAACATCATTTTTGCCGCATGGACTGCCGAAGAAAAAGGAATGTTGGGAAGTAGTTATTTTGTTCAAAATCCCGAAACCAGCATTAAAAATATTCCGCTTTATCTCAATTTTGATATGCTTTCGCGAAGTGCACCAGAGGATTCAGCAAAATTGATTGTAAGCGTTGGAACACTAAAAGGCAGTGACGGGCTGAAGAATCTGGCATCCAGAAATAACAACAAACTTGCCCGTCCTTTTACGCTTGATTTATGGGAATGTTCGGAAAACGGCGGCAGCGATTATGCCTCTTTTGCTACGAAAAAAATCCCGGTGATGACCTTCTTTTCAGGATTTCACGACGATTATCATACTCCTCGTGATACTTTTTCTAAAGCTGATTTGGAAAAGATGACCGCAATTTTGAATCTTGTAAATAATTGCCTTTTGGAATTTATCGAAAAGTAATTGGGTTTGAAACACTGACAGGGATTAAACTCTGTCGGGGTTAACGTTTTATGGCTTGGCGAACAAGCGGATTTAGAGTACTAAACTTGATACTAAACTTAACCTTTCATTTAAACTCTGAACCCACTTTTTACCAAACGCCTGCTATTGCCAGTGTGTTTCATTTGTCTCTTGGATAAAAGGATTTTGTTATTTGAATCAGTCCGACAATATTACTGTTAAATTCTTCTATTTCTTCTGCCGGGACCCAAAGTTCGTTATGAATTTGTCCTCCAACATTTTGTATGTCAAACCTTTTTAAATATTGGGTCTTTACTGAGAATTTAGTTACAAATCCAGAACCTGAAGCTTCAACATTCCAGTCCCTTGCAATTTGTATCGCATACTCCTCATTCAATACTGGATAAAAAATTGTTTGCTCTGGAAGTCGAGGTGGAAACTTTGTCCAACCCGATTGCTCAATTAGTGCAAGTTCTTTTGGCCCAACTGGTCGGTATAGAGTCGTTGTCATTTTATTTAGTTGCAAGCCATTGAAAGCGTTTGAAAAATCCAGTCATTAGTTTTTTCTTATTGTAGTCTGTTGTGGTTTGCAAAGTGCTTGATATGTACTCTAAAATTTGTTGGGCAATCTCTTTTTCAATTTCAATTCGTCCGATTCCAAGAAATGAGTCCATTCCGTATGTCCCACCTTGCATATAATCCATTAGGTACTTTTGCCAGTCACGTCTTAAAAGTTCTTGAGCATAAATGTGAATGTTCACATAAATGCTGAATGTCGCTTCAGAAGTTTTCGCTGTCTC
>CAIYZW010000773.1 GCA_903930725.1 uncultured Bacteroidota bacterium | reverse complement strand
TTGGCAAATCTTGATTCCGATAAAAAATTCTCCTTTGTAAGCTGGCTGATTATTTCATTTTCGGCTACAGCATCACCGCACCATTCAAACAATTTGGCCTTCACCTCCGAAGCGCATCGTTCCTGCAAAGCACAATATTTTCTGGCTTTTGCCAGTGCTTCTTCCGGCGAATATTTTCCTTTGCCCTGTGTTTTCAATCTGATGAATTTAATAGTTTTTCGACCAGTTCGGGAACCGCTTTTCCTGCTTTTTCCTGAATTATCGTCAGATTTTGAATGGCCCAGGGCATATTTGCTTTTGGGTCAATCAGATATTTTGGCGATAAATCCGGGACATAATCTACCAGGCCTGCCGCCGGATAAACCACCAGCGACGTGCCGATGACGATGAAAATATCTGCTGCGGTGGCAATTTCGGTGGCTGCCGAAAAAGTATCAACCTGCTCGCCAAACCATACTACGTGTGGCCGGAGCTGACTCCCTTTTTCACAAGTATCGCCAAATTTCAATTCCCAACCTTCGATGTTGTAAATTAAGTTTGGATCGGCGGTACTGCGTGATTTCCTGATTTCGCCGTGCAGGTGAAAAACATTTTTTGAGCCGGCTCTCTTGTGCAAATCATCTACATTTTGAGTGATAATCTGAACCTCAAATTTCTCTTCAAGTTTTACCAATGCAAGGTGCGCCGGGTTGGGGCTTACTTCGAGCAATTGTTTGCGGCGAATGTTGTAAAACTCAAGAACCAGTTCCGGGTCATTGTGCCAGGCTTGCGGACTGGCCACATCCTCGAAGCGGTAATGTCGCCACAGCCCATCGCTGTCGCGAAAGGTTTTAACCCCACTTTCGGCACTTACGCCGGCACCTGTGAAAACGACTACTTTTTTCATTTACGCTGCTATTAAAAATGGAAAAAGGCATCCCGGAAACATCCGAAATGCCTGTTATATTAAATGTTTTCTTCCCTTCAGTCGCCAAAAAGGTTCATGTCGTCGAGCACCTTGGTAAGCGAGCGTACCTCTTTGGCCGACTCCTGCAGCATTTTGTATTCTTTCTCGTTCAGATTAAGCTCGATAATTTCTTCGATGCCGTTTTTGCCAAGTTTAACAGGCACGCCAATATACAAATCGCTGATGCCGTATTCACCTTTAAGACGGGCGCAAACCGGGAATATCCGCTTCTGGTCGTCAACAATGGTTTCGACCATCTGCGCTGCAGCAGCGCCAGGTGCGTACCAGGCCGAAGTTCCCATCAGGTTAACAAGTTCGCCACCACCCTTGCGGGTTCTTTCGACAATTTTATCAATTTCATCTTTACCCAATAATTCGGTGATTGGAATGCCTTTCACGGAAGTATATCTTCTTAATGGCACCATCGAGTCGCCGTGGCCGCCGAGAAGCAGCGATTGAATGTCTTTTGGGGAAACATCGAGCGCATCGGCCAAAAATGCGGTGTAACGTCCGGTGTCGAGAATACCGGCCATTCCAAAAACTTTTTGAGCGGGTTTGTTGGCAGCTTTCCAGGCAGCGTAAGTCATTACATCGAGCGGGTTTGAAACCACAATAATGATGGCTTCGGGCGAATATTTGATGACTTTTTCGGTAACATCAACTATGATTTTGGCATTTGTCCGTATCAAATCGTCGCGGCTCATTCCCGGTTTACGCGGGATACCCGAAGTTATTACCACAATCCCCGAACCCTTGGTCCGCAGGTAATCGTTGGTAACGCCCACAACGCGGGTATCAAAATTATTTATGGATGAAGTTTGCCAGATATCAAGCGCTTTACCTTCGGCAACGCCTTCTTTAATATCTACAAGCACAACCTCTTTGCAAAGGTCTTTGTGTGCAATTACGTTGGCACAGGTAGCGCCCACATTTCCAGCTCCGATTACTGTAATTCGTTCCATGTGTTATTATTGATTTTTATTCGTTTTTTGTTAAAAGCCCTTTAAATAAAAGGATTAGCAAAACTATAAAATATACAGATATTTGAATTCGTGACTTTTTGAGAGTTGGGTAATTTATGAAACTTTAACACGCAACATTGTCGAGTCCGGGAAACGGTTTTGTTCTCAGACAAGCCTTTCATTCTCGGTGTCGGTATTGATGGACTTAACAGCCAGCATGATGGCGATTATCATGGTTCCCAGTGTAATTAGCCCAAGCAAAAGATAATCGCGCGAAATCAGGCAGAAGTTATAAAAACCCTGAAAGAAAATTGCAGCCCCTAAACCCGTTAGTGAGTCAATATAATTTGTCCGGAATTTTGCCATGCCAACAAAAAATCCAGCAATAATCCCAACCAGCAGGTTTGCAAAAAACAGGCTGAAATTAACAGCAGTAACATTTAACATGTTGGTCCATTGCAACGAAAAATAAATGTTTGCCGCAGTGGCAAAACCCATCGCAATGCTTATCGAATAAAGGATTCCATCAACTGGTTTGGTAATAGCATCGTTTTTTAGAAAATAAAACCTGATAAGCAGGAATTTTGGAAATTCGGCAAAAAAACCAACCAAAAAAAAGGAGAAAAACAATATCCTGCGAATGCTTCTTTCGTGAACCATCCCGTAATAATTGGCAATTACAAGGGCAATAACCATCGGAATTACGGTAAGAATCCCCAGATAGTAAGCCTTAATAAATAGTTTGAAGGCCGGCTTCTCCATATTTTTATATGAGAGAAGCGCCAAAAAAACCATTATTGCCGGGGCAATAAAAAATGAAATAATGGTTGAAGGAAGCATACTTTTGCTGAGTATTGGGTGAATAAGTATTTTTATAAATTTACAGCAAATTTAAATATATTTTAATTCGATTAACTTTAATTTAACAAAAATCAAGGTGTTTCGTTAAAATAATAAACTTCGGCGTAATTATTAATACAAAATAAATCAATTTGGAAGGCATTGTAATAAAATCTACCGGCTCCTGGTTTACCGTGATGGCAAGGGATGGCAGCTTTGCGGAGTGTAAACTCAAAGGCAATTTCAGGATGAAAGGCATTAAAACCACAAACCCGATTGCCGTTGGCGATAAAGTTGCCTTTATTCCTGATAAGGACGAGAATGCCGGTTTGATTACCAAAATATTTCCACGTCACAACCACATTATCCGAAAAGCAACAAACCTTTCCAAGCTTTCGCATATTATTGCTGCCAACATTGACCAGGCATTGCTGGTGGCTTCGCTATATCAGCCGCGCACATCGGTTGGTTTTATTGATCGCTTCCTTGTAACTGCCGAGGCTTACCACATTCCGGCAACGCTTGTTTTTAACAAAACCGATCTTTACGACGAAAAACTCTTCGTAAAACTCGACGAAACCATCAATATTTACCGTGCTGCCGGCTATCCCTGTTTTAGCGTTTCGGCACGAACCGGCGAAAATGTTGAAACCCTTAAAGCCGGCATCAAAGATAAAATCAACCTGTTTTCGGGCATATCCGGGGTTGGGAAATCGGCGCTGATAAATGCCATCGAACCAGGGCTGGCGCTAAGAACCGGGATTATTTCGGATTACCACAAAAAAGGAAAACACACCACCACCTTTCCCGAAATGCACCCGCTTTCGTTTGGCGGTTTTATTATTGATACGCCCGGTATCAGGGAGTTTGGCCTGGTTGATTTCAGAAAAGAAGAGATTGCCGAGCGGTTTCCTGAGATGCGGATGTTTATGCACGATTGCCAGTTTAGCAATTGCTCCCATATTCACGAGCCACGTTGCGCCGTGAAAGATGCCGTTGAAAAGGGCGAAATTCCGTCTTCACGGTACGAAAGCTATTTGCGCATTTACAAGGATGATTATCTGGACATGGAAGAGTGGGAATGGGAATAATTTTTGCCCGAACGGTGCATTTTCCTGCTGTTTGTATAAAAATGAAATTTATTCGGCACCTTGCCGTTTTTATTTCTTCAAATTAATTTTTACGACCGTAAGGAACCATCAAAAATGAAAGCCTTCGAACTTTTAGATAACACCATCCTTCCTCTGCGAAAAGCCGACAGGGTTGGCTCGGCCATACATTGGATGAATGAGTATAAACTCAGCCATTTACCGGTTTTAGATAATCTTAAATATCTCGGGCTGATGTCGTTTTCGGAATTATTGCAGGTTGGCGATTTGGAAAAAAACATAGGGAAATTCTCCAAAACACTTATCAGGCCTCATATTTCGGGAAACGAGCATTATTATTATGCTTTAAAAATCATGGCTGATTTCAAGGTTCCGGTTTTACCGGTTCTCGATGAAAACGCAAACTATTCAGGCCTCATTACCCAGGATGTTCTTATCCGGAATTTATCGGAATCGTTATCCGTGCAAAACCCTGGTGGCATAATAATTCTCGAAGTTAACCAGCCTGATTTTAGCCTCGTGGAAATTGTAAAAATTGTCGAATCGAACGACACAAAAATTCTGAGCACCAGCATCAAAACAAAACCTGATTCGGCCATTATCGAAATAACCTTAAAACTTAACCGCATCAATATTGAATCTGTCCTGCAGACTTTTAACCGGTTTCATTACGAAATTAAGGAATATTATGGCGAAAATGTGCACGACGAAGACCTGCTGCGCGACCGCTACAATTCGTTGATGACTTATCTTAATATTTAACAGCTCTTCCATCAGGTTAAAACTCAATATTTTCCATCAAAATCAGTGGTGTTGAGGCATCGAAAATTTCTGCCTGATTAATCAACCGAAATTCGTTTACTTTTGCCCTGAACGTTTTAAGCATAAATTTTACTTCCCATGAAAGTCGCGATTTTTGGTAAGAATTTTTCGGATGACAGTGTTTTATATTTGCAGCAATTGCTCGATAAACTTAAAAACAGTAGTTGCTCGCTGATGCTTTTTGAACC
This sequence comes from uncultured Bacteroidota bacterium, assembly GCA_903930725.1. Classification (GTDB taxonomy): domain Bacteria; phylum Bacteroidota; class Bacteroidia; order Bacteroidales; family 4484-276; genus CAJATL01. Next base: position 2,264 of record CAIYZW010000773.1, on the reverse strand, counting down.
ATTTTTAAAAATCATCAGCAACAAAGTAGCTATAAAATGCGATTTTGGGGTTTTTAATTCTTATGAAGAACTTAAAAATAATGCTGATATTCTTTTTTCGATTGGTGGTGATGGCACTTTCCTCGACACTATTACGCTGGTGCGCGATACCGGGATACCGGTTTTGGGAATAAACCTCGGACGGTTAGGTTTTTTGTCGAGCATTTCCCGCAACGAAATTATCCAGGCCGTCGACAAAGTGCTCGATGGAAAATACAGCCTCGAACAAAGAACCCTGATTTCGCTTTCGACTTCGCAAAACCTTTTTGGTGAGTTGAATTATGCCCTCAACGAACTCACAATTACCAAAACCGACAACAATTCTCTGGCTATGGTGGAGGTTTATGTTGACGACAAATTTTTAAACACCTATTGGGCAGATGGACTGATTGTGGCCACACCCACGGGTTCTACGGCTTATTCGCTAAGTTGTTATGGCCCGATAATTACGCCGGGCTGCAAAAATTTTGTCATCACACCTATTGCCAGTCATAATTTAACGGTCCGGCCGATTGTAATTCCAGATGAATGCACCATAAAACTCAGGGTTGGCGGGCGAAACAGGCAATATCAGGTTGGCCTCGATTCGAGATATGAAATGATTAACAACCACGAAGAACTTGTGATAAAAAGAGCGGATTTTGCTATAAATGTTATCCAGCTTTTTAACAAAGATTTTTACTCAACCATTCGCGAAAAACTCCTTTGGGGGAAGGATCAGCGCAACTAAAATTCAAATCACAAATCACAAATTTCAACAATCAATCAGAAATCAGAAATCATTTACATTCTTTTTCGATTGCGGTAGCTGCTTTGGTTGAGCCATTCTGTTTTGCCAGTTCCCAATCGCTGCATGCTTTTGTTTTATTGCCCGAAAAAAAATAGGCCAAACCACGGTTAAAATAAGCTTCATGGTAAGATGGGTTTATCCGGACGGCCAAGTCAAAATCGGCAATAGCATTTTTAAAGTCTTTAATCTGGCCATAAGCAAAACCACGGTTGAAAAAGGCTTTGGCATCAGTTGGCGTAAGGCGGATTAATTTTGTGTTAGCATCAATGGCCGCTTTAAAATCGCCAAGGTAAAGATAGGCCAGTCCCAGATTTAAATAGGCCGTGCTATCGGAACTGCTCAGGCCGATGGCTTTTTCAAAATCATTAGCGGCTTCCCTGTATTTTTTCAGTTCCATCCATGCTGTGCCACGGTTTATGTAAGCCTTACCCATTTTTGGATCCATCCTGATAACGGTATCAAATTCCTTAATCCCTTCTTCATAATTTGAGATTGTAAAAAGTACCAGCCCGCGCTTATAATGAAATTCGGCTGTATTCCTAATTGCGGGCGAGTCTTCAAGCTTTTGCTGACCAAACGGATTTTTTACTTTTGCTGCAGGTTCTTCCTTTACAGTTGAATCGTTGTTTGTATCGGAAGCTTCATTTATGTTGATTTTAATAGCCACCGAATCATTCTTCACTGTCTGAACAATGCTATCAGTAGCTGGCTTATCATTTTGTGCGCTTTGTTTGTTGAAGCAACCCGAACAGGAGGCCATAAAAAACACTACTAAAATTATCGAAACACCTGATTTCATCATATAAAAATAAATATTTGAGCCGCCAAAGTTAGCAATTTACTGCTTTACCAATGAAACCTAAAAACGGGGCTCTTCTAAAAATGGCCTGCTTTAATGATTGTTTTTATAATTTCGCGCCCTAAAATATTTTAAGATGGATTACAACTTTCAGGAAATCGAAAAGAAATGGCAGAAGTATTGGAGCGACAATAAAACCTTCAAAGCTTTTAATAACTCCGACAAACCAAAATTTTATGTGCTCGACATGTTTCCATATCCTTCGGGAGCCGGCTTGCACGTGGGGCATCCACTTGGTTACATCGCTTCGGATATTTATGCGCGTTTTAAACGGTCGCAGGGTTTTAATGTTTTGCACCCCATGGGCTACGATGCATACGGGCTTCCGGCCGAACAATACGCCATCCAGACCGGAACGCATCCCGCAATAACCACCGAAAAAAATATTGCCCGCTACCGCGAACAAATGGATAAAATCGGCTTTTCGTTCGATTGGGACCGCGAAGTCCGCACCAGCGACCCGCAATATTACAAATGGACGCAATGGACTTTTGTACAGCTTTTCAATCATTATTATGATAAAAAATCAGACAAAGCCAAACCCGTTTCTGAATTGATTGCTCATTTTAAAGAATT
>CAIYZW010000772.1 GCA_903930725.1 uncultured Bacteroidota bacterium | reverse complement strand
TTAGAGATAACAGGGTTTTTGCTTTTTCCAATCTTGCAGCGTTGATAAATTACGCCTCAACATTTGCTATTACTTTTATCCTGAGCCTTTTTCTGCAATACGCCAAAGGTCTGCAACCCCGTGATGCCGGGCTTTTGCTGATTACCCAGCCTGCGGTTATGGCCGGCACAGCTTTTTTTGCCGGAAGATTATCCGATAAAGTTGATCCACGTTTTCTTTCTTCTTTGGGGATGGGCATCATCGTAATAGGCTTGATTTTCCTCTGTTTTCTTGACCAAAATACCGGAAATGTTTTTTTGATTTCGAGCCTTGTAATTGTGGGATTGGGATTTGGCACTTTTTCGTCGCCAAACACAAACTCAGTGATGGGTTCGGTTGAGAAAAAATACCTTGGTGTTGCATCGGCTACAGTAAGCACCATGCGGGTTATGGGGCAGATATTCAGCATGGCCATTGCTGCCATGGTTTTTCATATTTTCCTGGGCGATGCTAAGATTTCAAATGCAAACCTTCCTCAGTTTATCGAAAGTTCACGGGTTCTGTTTGTGATCTTTGCCATACTTTGTTTTATCGGGGTATTTGCATCATTACAAAGAGGGGTAAAAAAAGCTGCGGCATAGTTTTGTTTTCCGGTGCAGGTTTTGACTTTTTTGTTATCAGCGACCAATCATTTGGGTTTATTGCTTCAAATTTATCCTTGTTTAGTGGCTTTTTATCCTACACCTGATCATAATCAGTTTTATAAAAAATCAGTTTTACGAAAAAATCAGTTTTATCTTTGCACTAATTATAAAAAAACGAGTCATGGCCAGCATTGAATTAATAAAAACCAGATTGATTGACAGAATTATTGCCACGAGCAATTTAAACCTGCTTGAAGCCATCGAAAACATCCTGACCTCCACACAGGATTCCGCTGATGAAGTTTATGAACTCACCTCTGAACAAATCGAAATGATGATGATGAGTGAGGAAGATATAAAATATGGCAGGTTAATTACACAGGAGGAATTGGAAAAATCAGATAAAGAATGGCTCGGTTAAAAATTGTCTGGACCATTACCGCGATCAATCAAAGGAACGGTATTTTTGAATACTGGAACAACGGAAACAAAAGCACAGTTTTTGCCAGAAACTAAATTCCAAAATCAAGGTAAGCCTGTTGTTGGTTCAAACGAACCCTCTTTTAGGAAAGGACACATCATTCAACGGTACAAGGGCTATTTCAATGGGAAAATACAGCATCATGTACCAGGCAAATAAATCTCAAATTATTTTTACCGCATTTTGGGACAACCGGCAGGATCCGAAAAAACTAATTGAGATTTTGAAACAAAAATTGTAGATGTGAATTAAGGCAATAAAGGACATAAACCCCCTGGCATCTTTGCGTTGTAGATGTCAATAATCCCAAACCTAAACGTTTGGGCCATGGAAAAACTGGACATCATGGTTTTAACCGGGCTTTAAACCGCAAAAAATCATGTTAGCACATTTCCTGGGCTTGTCTTTTGAAAAATCAACCGTTAATTAATTAACAATATTCTCATTGTTTCTATTAAAGATTTTTACCTTTGCCGCTCAAAATAAATAAGTTTTAATTTCACGTATTTAATTGATATTCAATATGCTGACTAATAATTTTATTAAAAGACACAACGGCCCAACCGAAGCCGAACTTCCCGAAATGCTCAAAAAAACCGGGGTTGCCAGCCTCGATCAACTCATTGACGAAACGCTTCCACCGACAATCCGGATGAAAGCGCCACTGAAACTCGCCAAAGGCATGAACGAATTTGAGTATCTGACCCAGCTTAAAGAAATTGCTTCAAAAAATAAGATTTACAAAACATACATCGGCCTGGGATATTACAACACCATTTTGCCGGGCGTAATCCAGCGGAATATCCTCGAAAACGCCGGCTGGTACACATCTTACACGCCTTACCAGGCCGAAATTTCACAAGGACGGCTCGAAGCTTTGCTCAATTTCCAGACGGTGATTGCCGATTTAACAGGCTTACCGCTGGCCAACGCTTCATTGCTCGACGAAGGCACCGCTGCCTCCGAAGCGATGATCATGGCTTTCAATTCACGGTCGAGGGCAGCCGTAAAAGCTGGAGCTAACAAGTTTTTTGTTTCCGAAACGCTTTTCCCACAAACCATCGATGTGATTAAATCCCGCGCTTTACCGCTGGGAATAGAACTGGTTTTTGGAAATCACGGGACAATTGAATTTACAGAAATGTTTTTTGGCGCCATCGTCCAGTACCCCGACCAAAAAGGAAATGTTCAGGATTTTACTGATTTTACAGCAAAAGCCCACGAAAAGGGCGTTGTTGTTGCCGTTGCCACCGATTTGTTAAGCTTGGCTTTGCTCACACCTCCCGGCGAATGGGGGGCCGACATTGTGGTTGGTTCGAGCCAGCGTTTTGGCGTGCCGATGGGTTATGGCGGACCTCATGCTGCATTTTTTGCCACAAAAGAAGATTTCAAACGCAACATGCCAGGCAGGATTATCGGAATTTCTGTCGACTCACTCGGCAACCGTGCGCTCAGGATGGCGTTGCAAACCCGCGAACAACACATCAAACGCGAGCGTGCCACCTCCAACATCTGCACCGCGCAGGCATTGCTGGCCATCATGGCCGGGATGTACGCCGTTTATCACGGTCCCGAAGGCATCAAAGCCATTGCAAAAGATATTCACCATCTTGCAGCTACACTTTCTGACGGACTCGAAAAACTTGGTTATCAGCAACTAAATAAATACTTCTTCGATACTTTGTATGTTTCTTTGCCGGTTGGTGTACCTGCTGAAAATGTTCAGAAAATTGCCATCGAAAATAAGATGAACTTCAGGTACGATGGGTCGAATATCGGCATCAGCCTCGACGAAACCACCAGCCTTGATGATGTAAACCAGATTCTTGGAATTTTTGCCCAGGCTGCCGGAAAAACAGCTTTAAAAACTGAGCAAAAAGAGATTTGCCGTTTGCCGGAAAACCTGGTTCGTAAATCTTCATTTTTGAAAGACACGG
>CAIYZW010000771.1 GCA_903930725.1 uncultured Bacteroidota bacterium | reverse complement strand
TTTTAACCTAATCATCCTTTTTATTTTCCTGTTTTTCTTTTATCACATTTTCCCAAACCCTGCCAATATCCTTATGTTTCTGTTTTTTGTTTTGCAGATATACTTGATTTCGCTGGCTTTTTCATTTTTTACAGCATCAGTTTTTGTAAGGTTAAGAGACCTGGACCAGATTTGGGAGCTGGTGATACAAATTCTTTTTTACGCAACTCCTATTATTTATCCTATCGAAATACTTCCCGAAAATATCCGGAAATTCATCTATTTGAATCCGATGACCTATATTATTCAGAGAGCAAGGTCTGTTTTGATTGACCAGCACATAGGCAGAATTAACAATGACATCATTTTTATGGTCCTGTTGATTGCTGCCCTTATTGTCGGTATCTTGTTTCTAAAAAACAATTCAAAATTTTTAGTCGAAAAAATGTAATCCAGATGAAAGGCGAAATTGCAATTGAAGTAATAAATCTCTCGAAGTCGTTCAGGCTCCCACACGACAATAGATATACACTTAAGCAAAAGCTGCTCTATTTCGCAAAACAAAATTCGTATGAAACATTTACTGTCCTGAATGATATTTCTTTTTCGATCAATAAAGGTGATTTTTTCGGAATTATAGGCCGGAACGGTACCGGAAAATCAACATTACTCAAAATTCTTGCTGGGATTTATTCTCCCGACAAGGGAAAAGTTATAACGAATGGTGAGATATCTCCTTTTCTTGAGTTAGGGGTTGGTTTTTCACCCGATCTTTCGGGAAGGGATAATATTTTTTTGAACGGGATAATTCTGGGATTAACCAAAAAGGAAATCAAAAGAAAGTTTGATGAAATAGTGGCTTTTTCAGAACTTGAAAAATTCATTGATCAAAAACTACGGAACTATTCCAGTGGGATGTTCGTCAGACTTGCATTTTCGATAGCCATTTTTGCCAACAAGGAAATTTTGCTGATGGATGAAGTTCTTGCAGTTGGTGATATCTATTTTAAAGAAAAATGCTTGAACGAATTGAATAAACTGAAACAGGCTGGCCGGACTATCATTTTCATTTCACACGACATGAAAACAATTCAGGAACATTGTACCAAAGCAATGTTGCTAAGAAAGGGCAAAATTGCTGCCTTTGGCGATCCAATCACAGTTATCGGTACTTATACTGCGAAATAAATGGAACAATACAATAAAACACAAAGATTATTACTAGGACTAAAGTTTTCACTGGTAAAAATTCTGAAAAAAATACTTCCTCACTACTACTTTGACAGGTGGATAGAACCAATGTGGTACTGGATGAAACGCTTAGGTTACAAAATTCATTATGCGTTAATTGTTTCGATAAAAATAAGACATAGGAAAAGCGTGATTTTTCTTTCAGGAGAATGGATGACTCCAGGACACTATTACAGAGTAGAAAGGTATGTGGAATCTTATAGAAACTTAGGGTTTCATGCCTTTTGGTTTAAACCAGATAGTGTTTATTCAAATAGCAGCATGTTGAACAGGTGCACGCTTTTAATTATCTGGCGCACTGAAATGTCCGAAAATCTTAGGAGGATTATCCAACAAGCCAGGAATAACAAAATCAAAATAATTTACGACCTGGATGATTTTATGTTTGATCCTGAAATGGCAAGGCCTGAAATCATTGATGGAATAAGGAGTATGGGGCTTGAGAAAGGTGATGTAAAAAAAATGTATTCTAATATCAGGCAGGCCAGCGAAACCTGTGATATTATTACATGTCCGACGGATTATCTTTCAAGAGCTGCACAAAAAACCGGCAGAGCCGCCTATGTCCTTCCAAACGGTTATGATGACCAAATGTTGATGAAATCGGTATCACTTTTCCGAAATAAACCCATCAACGACAAATTCCTAAGGATAGGATATGCCGGTGGTACCCGCACACACCAGAAAGATTTTCGGGTAGCATTACCTGCATTGATAAGAATACTTAACGAATTTCCTAATACCTTGATCACAGTTTTTGGTGAGGCTTTGCTTATTGATGAGTTTGAGATGCTCAAACCAATGCGCCATCGCATCGAATTCCGTGATATGGTTCCGGTAAAACAACTTCAGGAGGAAATTGCCCGATTTGATATAAATATCGCACCTTTGGAAATTATTCCTTTTTGCGAAGCTAAAAGTGAGCTAAAATATTTCGAGGCTGCCTTGCTTCAAATTCCGACTATTGCTTCTCCAACAGAACCTTATCGCGCTGTTATCGTTGATGGTTTTAATGGTTTTCTTGCTTCTGATGCTGATGAATGGTACGATTGTCTCAGAAAACTTATTGTTGATGAGGAACTTCGTAAACGCATCGGCCACCAGGCTTTTAATCAGGTTTTATGGTATTTTAGCACCGAAGAACGAATCAATATTACCTACGAATTGTTAACAAAAATAGGTGAAGCCGATACTATTCTGATCAATCACAGAAAGCAGCGTTTACAGGCAATTGTAATGCGTGATAAATTGTTTCATCAAAGCACTGAGCAGTTACCATGTTTTCCAATTATTCCAGATTATGAAGTAGTTAGGGAATACAGGAAAAACCGATACTCCAAAGTAGGAGTTATTATTCCTCTTTATAACTATGAAAATTTTGTACTAGCTGCCCTTGAATCGGTAAAAGCTCAAAACCTGAAAGACATTGATCTGATAATTGCAGATGATTGTTCAACCGACGCTTCATTAGAAGTTGTTTCGGTATGGATTGATAAAAACCATCAGCGGTTCAACAATTGCGCAATCCTGAAAAATGTAACCAATTCAAAACTCGCTTCTACCCGTAATGCAGCGTTTGATTTTATTCAGACACAATATGTCATGCCACTTGATGCTGACAACGAATTGCTACCCCATTGCCTTTCGCTTTGTTTGAAACATATCGAAAATTCGGGGGCTTCGGTGGCTTATCCACAATTGGAAGTTTTTGGTATAGATAAAAAATATATTCTTGAAACCTATTACACACAAAAACTTGGATTCAGACCCTGGTTGCCCGAAAGGTTGGCCGAAGGCAATTACATAGATGCCATGGCAATGATCAGTAAGGCTGCATGGTCAAAAGTTGGTGGTTATGATACAACATTCCAAATAACTGGCTGGGAAGATTATGATTTATGGTTGCGGTTTATCGAACATGGACTTTTTGGAATCAGTGTTTCTAAAGTTGCAGCCAGGTACCGTGTTCATGATAATTCAATGCTCAGGGAAGCTGGGCATGTAAGTTATCAGGCAAGGCGCCAGGAAATTTTTAAGAGACATCCCTGGGTTAGAAAATATGAATTGCAGGACAATCAAACATGAAAACAGCATTAGTTATTCTTGGTATGCATCGCAGCGGAACCTCAACAATTGCAGGGTTGATGAATCTGCTCGGTTATTATACTGGTAAAGATGTTTTGCCTCCCTCAGATGATAACCAAAAGGGAGTTTTCGAAAATGAGCAGATACTTGATTTTAATGAATCAATGCTTAAAAAGCTTTATTTAAACTGGTATTCAACCTACCTTCTGCCAGTTTACTGGTACAAATCCTCACAGTTTGAAAAGGAACGTAAACATCTGACTGAAATTCTTGTTGACCAATTTGCCGGAAATGACAAGATTTTACTAAAAGATCCACGAATCTGCATTCTTTTGCCACTTTATCTTGAAGTATTCAACGAATTGGAAATCGTTCCAAAATTTATTATAACCCTTCGTCACCCTGATGCCGTGGCATCTTCTCTTGCAAAAAGAAACAGGTTTTCGCCAGCAAAATGCAACCTCCTTTGGCTAGATCATGTTGTGAAATCAGAATATTATTCCCGAAATTACCCACGATTATTTCTCCAGTTCACCTCCGTCCTAAATTCACCCGACAAGACGATTTTATCAATTATTAAATATTTTGAATTAGCCCATATTCCTTCCACTGACATTTTAATCCATGCAAGTTCTTTTGTTGATAAAGGACTAAATCATTACAAGGTTCCTGATAAAACAAACCAAGCTGATATTTTGACTGAGGTTGAGATGACCTGGGCGCTTTTGAAACACTTTCATCTTAAAAACACCGACAATGAAGACTATATAAAATTTGATACCGTTCGAGGGCAGTTTTACTCACAGCTTTGCTGCTACTTAGCCTTTGACGGGAATTCTCAAATCTTTCTTACTTTGGAAACGAAAAACGGAGACTTGGTTTCGAAGAAAAAACCTGCTATTCCCGGTAATAATCACCTGGTTTTTCATTTAGAAACCAATCAAAAAATCAAAAGCATCAGTCTGGAATTTATCAATCAGCCTGCTGCTTTTATTATCGAAAATGCCATGATTGAAAATTCCGATGGTAGCTTCGAAAACATCAATTGGAGAGAAAAAGTTAGAGGTGTCGCTCTTGACCAGGGCATGATTTTTCTCGAATCCGAAATGCCGAAAGTATTTGCATTGTTGACAAATCAAATTCAAACGCAAAGA
>CAIYZW010000770.1 GCA_903930725.1 uncultured Bacteroidota bacterium | reverse complement strand
TCTTTAAACATCGAAAACCTGCTTACCGAATATTGAATGATCAGCATACTTCCGTTCCAAATTAATGCTGTGCGGATGAATGACACGATAAAAAATTTAAAAGCTCCTGCTCCGGCTTGGGAATATACGTCGTCAACAAAAATTGAAATTACAGAAATAACCGTTATTCCGGCAAACCTGATAATAATTTCGCGTAGCGAGCTGCGAGGCGCCTCAAACCGTGGAAGGCTGTTTTTTAAGGCTTGTTCTGCTTCTTTCATCTTTATAATTTTTTATTTTTGTTACAAAATCATCCAACTATTTAAGTTCTCTTCCCAGCTTTTCAACCTGGGTTAACCATGATTTCCGTGTTGCGTCAGTCGAAGATTTAACCTGCGAAAAGCTGGTTATCTTAACGGGTTTTATTCCACAAAATTCTAATATTCCTTTTTTCATCGAGCGATGCCCGGCATTTTTCATAAAAAGTGAATAATACCATTTTGGGGTGTCCATAGTTACAATTATCCTGGCGGTTTTTCCGGTAAGCAACTTATCCCATAAAGGGGAATTTTCGCGGTATTTAAACGAAAACCCTGGCAGGAAAACACGATCAATAAAGCCTTTTAAAAGTGCCGGATAAGTAGCCCACCAGGTTGGATATACCAAAACCAGATGATCGGCTTTTTTTATTTCTTCCTGCATCATCAGCAAATCGGGTTCTAATTCGGTGCGTTTGCGATAACCGCTGGTCAAAATCGGGTTGAATTCAAGATCAGTCAGATTTACAAGTTTACAGTTAGCACCAGCCATGTCGGCTCCTTTTTTATAACATTGGGCTAATTCAAAACAAAGGCTTTGCTTGTCGGGATGTCCGTTTATAATTAATATGTTTTTCATTGTATCAGATTTTTATTAGTTTATTATTTTATTAGCTTACTATTTTTTTGTTTAGAAATTTATTCTGTACTGCATCATTGGGAATACGCCAAGCTGGCTGATTTTGGTGACTTCGTTTTTTGTCGGGCTGTAAGCTTGCATAAGCATGTTGTCGTGATTGGTAAAATTTTCGACATAAAACTGCCATTCCTGCGAAACTTTCTTGCCATTGATGCGATACCCAAATTTAATATCAGCTTTTAAATATGGGTCGAACCGTTTGCTGAAAGCTTTCGAATCGTCGTATTTTGTTTCGTGGGCAGCCTGTGATGCTTCCAGGTCAACCGGCGTATAATATTTACCACCAGCGTATGTCACCTTTAAATCAATGAGAAAGGCTGACCTTTTGTTAAGGGTAAATTCTTTTCCGATGAGTGCATTAAAAACGTAGTTTCCGTTAAAAGCGGTATTTCGTTCAACATTATCGCTGCCTGTGTACTTCGATTGGAACAAAGAAAGTGTGGTGAGGTAATAAATATTCCTGCTAAAAGTGCGCTCAAGCGTAAACTCGAGGCCATAATTCGTGCCTGTACCTTTATTTACCAGACTGTCCTGGGCGCCAATTCCCCAGCTTGCACCGGTATTCAGCATGCTGAATGAAGTGCTGCGTTGTTCGACAGGTACATCAAAAATATCCTGATAATAGGCTTCGGCTTTTATACGTGTATTTGTCGAAAGGTAACGGTCATAGCCAACCACAAACTGATTTGAGCGGGAGAAACCCAGTTCTTTGTTGGTTTCGGTGAGGGTGCCATCATTATGCCATGTTCCCAAAAAGTATGTTGATAAAGCCTGCGTGTTTGAATGGAGGCCATAGCCAAAACTAATTTTCTGATTTGCGTTCAACTGCCAGTTGAGGCCAATACGGGGTTCAACACTGGCGGAGCCATTCAGGTCGGCATAAACAACATGCACGCCCGGTATCACGCTTAGTTGGTCGTTGAAGTTGTATATTGCCTGTCCATAGACCTGGTAAAGGCTTACGCCATCGTTAAGTCCTTTGCTGAAGTCAATAAGCGGCCTGAATCCGCCATCTTCAGCCTTCCATTGTTTCGACAAAAGATCGAAGCCCATTCTGTCGGCAGCAAAACCAATCCGTATTGATAAGTGGCTGTTGTATTTGGTGTGAATAAAACCGCTCACGGTTGCTTTAAATTCGGCGTAATTATGGTCAATGTTGGGATGTGGAATTCCAGCGCCGTCGAGGGTATCAATAATTGTTCCGCCATCCTGGAAAACACCCGAAAGTGTGAGTTTATAATATGTGCGGGCATTTATGAAGCGGGTATAAGTTACACCCGAGGTGAGCATCCGTGAGCGATTGTAAAGGTCCTGGCCTTCGTTTGAATAAAGGTCCTGATCGTTGCCATTTTTGCTGTCGAGAATGTCAATTTCGCTGGTGCCGGCAAGGCCGAAAACCGAGATGTTTCCTTTTTTAACGGAGAAGTTTAGTTTAAAAGATAAGTCTTTATATTTTGGAACGCCGGTGGTTCCCAAATCCATAAATTTATCCATCAATTCGAGGGTCGAATATCTGAAATTGGCAAGGTAAGATGATTTTTTATTTCTGTTTATAGGCCCCTCGGCGCCAAGCTCGAAACCATTAAAACCTACCTGGCCAAGGAATTCGTGCTTTTCGTTGTTACCGTTGCGCATCCTCAGGTCGAAAACGCCACTCATTGCATTGCCATATTCGGCTGGAAAAGCGCCGGTAAAAAAATCGCTGTTCGACAGCAGGTTGTTGTTGAGCATACTCACTGGGCCGCCGGTTGTGCCGTTTTCGGCAAAATGGTTGGGGTTTGGAATGTCAACATCTTCGAGCCTCCAAAGTAAACCACTGGGCGAATTGCCGCGGATGATGATGTCGTTACGCTGGTCGTTGGCTGCCGAAACGCCTGCAAAATTCATGTCCATACGCGCCACATCGCCACGGCTGCCTGCAAACTTCTCGGTTTCTTCCACCGAAAATGAGCGTGCACTCACGGCCACCATGCGGTTAATGGTTTCATCCTTAAGCGAATATGCCTTTATTTCGACTTCAGCACCTTCGATAACGTTTTCTTCGAGTTCCACCTCAATCACAACTTCTTTGGCCGAGTTAACGATGAGGTTTTGATAGGTTGCGCTTTTGTAGCCAATGTAGCTGATGCTGATGCTTTGGCGGCCAACAGCCACTTTTTCTAATCTAAAATCGCCATCAACATTTGTTGCAGTCCCAATCAAAGGGTCGGAGTTTAACAAAACTACACTTGCACCGGGTAATGCTGTTTTTGTAATTTTATCAGTCACCCTTCCGCGGATGGTTTGAGTTGGTTGTGCCCAGGCGATTACCGAGAGGATCACCAGTAAAATTGTAAAATGTATCCGTTTCATATTTGTAAATGTATTATTAATTTGTTTTTTGATGCTGCAAAAATGTTTCAACACAACCAATTTCAGGTATCAAATCGGATAAATTGGATAAAATGATGGATGAAATGTAAAATCCAGCGGATGAAATG
>CAIYZW010000769.1 GCA_903930725.1 uncultured Bacteroidota bacterium | reverse complement strand
GGTATTACAGTTCCGCAACCGGTACAGGCGCAACACTTAAAACACAACTTTACAACATCATCACAGGTCACTCGGTTATCAGTTATGATAACCTTTGGAATGCTTTCCAACAACCGACGACAACCCTGCCGGAAAAGTCTGGGACATGTACTCAAACTGCACTTTTACTTTTGTAACCGATCAATGTGGCAACGTTAGCACTAACGAGTGTTTCTGCTATAACAAGGAACATTCAATCCCGGCAAGCTGGTTCGCTAATGCTACTCCCATGTATTCCGACCTTTTTCATATTGTACCTACCGATGGTAAAGTAAATAATTTAAGAAGCAGTTTTCCTTTTGGTGAAACATCTTCACCAACCTTTGTTACAATTAATGGCAGTAAACTGGGGCCGTGCAGCCTTCCCGGCTACACCGGAACCATTTTTGAACCTATTGACGAATACAAGGGCGATTTTGCCCGTAACTATTTTTACCTGGCCACCCGCTACGAAAATGTTATTGCCGGCTGGTACGTTAATTCAACCGAAGCAAATGCCGTTTTGCAGCCTAACAATTTTCCTGTTTTTGAAAGCTGGTTTTTAAATATGCTTGGTGAATGGCACAAAAACGATCCCGTTTCCCAAAAAGAAATTGACCGCAACAACGAAATCTACACCACTTACCAGCACAACCGCAACCCATTTATTGATCATCCCGAATATGTTTATTCCATCTGGGGTGTGGGGCAACTAATGGCCGCCGAACCCACCAACCATGCTGCCAGTTTTTCGGCACATTGTATTACGCTAAACTGGGCCGATGCTACCGGAACTGTTGCACCAACCGGCTACTTAGTGCGGATGAGTCCGGTAGGTTTTGGCAGTATTGGCGTGCCGGGTGATGGAGTACCCGTTACAAATGATGCCTCCAACAAAAACGTAGCCTCCGGAATACAGAAAGCCGTTTTTGGAGGCCTTAACCCAAACACACTTTATTATTTTAAAATTTTTGGCTACACCGGTAGTGATGCCACCATTGATTACAAAACCGACGGAACAATACAGCAGGTTAGCCTGCAGGCAAAATAAGCGGGCTGTACGCCCAAAAGATACTGTTAACCATAAAAAGTTTAAAATATGTCAGTAACATACAAAGCGCTCCCTAAGGTAAACCCGCAAAACCCTGCTGCTGCTCCAAAATATTATGCACAGGTAGTTACCTCCGGCGAGATAACCCTCCGGCAACTGGCTAAGATGATAAGCGAAGTAGCCACCGTTAAAACCGCCGATACAATGGCCGTTTTGGAGGGACTGTTAAATGTAGTGCCCATGGTTTTGGCCGACGGCAAAATTGTAAGGCTGGGCGATTTTGGTTCGTTTAACCTTCAGGTTGCCAGCGATGGCGTTGCAACTCCCGACGAACTAACCAGGAACCAGATAAACAAAATATCGGTAAAGTTTAGAGCCGCTAAAGAATTTATGATCGTAATTAACAATATTGAGTTTACAAAGATAAAATGAAGATGAATAAAAGATGCATACCTTTCGCAGTAAAGATGCGTATCTCTCATCCAATAGATACATATCTTTTAAATGGAAGATACGTATCTTTTTAACAAAAAGAAATTAGCAGTAAAAACATTATAAAACAAAAAGTTATGAAACGAACATTACTATTATTGATTTTAGGAATTGGGTTTGGGATGATAGGGTGGGGGCAACCTTGGAATTACGGGTTTGGAACTGGAACAGGTACTCATACTTCATCAACAGCATCAACCACTTTTCTGCCAACTCCTCCATCAGGTACAGCGAGAGTAAGAGTTGGAACAAATCCTGGTTCAATTACGATGGCAAATCCCGGATTAGCCAGTTTGGGAACTGATACTGAATTACAAATTACATCAAACACTGGTAGCGCATCAACTACGAAATTTTCAGTTTATGACTATACCTCCGGCAAAACGGGATATGTGAAATTTAGTATT
>CAIYZW010000768.1 GCA_903930725.1 uncultured Bacteroidota bacterium | reverse complement strand
GTTTCAACCGTCATGGAGCGCTGTTTCAAAGGCGTTTCAGACGGAAGATTATCGGCGATGAAAGCTACTTTAAAAATATTGTTATGTACATCCACAACAATCCCGTGCATCATGGATTTTGCGAACATCCGATGGAGTATCCGTGGAGCAGTTATTTGAGTTGCATTTCGGTAAAACCAACAAAGTTGCAGCGAAACCAGGTAATAGGTTGGTTTGATGACCTCGCTAATTTTACATTGATGCACAACGGAACCCACGATATAGATGGAATCGAAAGATGGCTTGACATGGATTAAACCAACCTGACAGCGTCGAAAATCAATGAAAGATTAAACGCTGACAGGTCTGGCGACGCTGTCAGGTTTCGTGACCTGTCAGCGTGCACAGCACCTGACAGCGTCAAAAAAGCGAAGAAGTATTAAACGGACAGGTCTGGCGACGTTGTCAGGTTTGTAAACTGACCTGTAAGCGTGCGCAGCTCCTGACAGCGTCATTTAGCGACATTTTAAGTTATTATCCCCACGTTTTTCCGAAAACTTTTACCTTTAGCGCATCAAACAAAAGCGATTATGGCAAAGAAAAATAAGGGTAAAATCATACCAATGCTGTCTCCCGAAAACTATATCAGGACTAAGGCACGAAATCTTCCAATTTATGAATGCGTCATAAATGCCGACTGGCAGGAATCAAAATCGGTTTTACTTACCGTTGCCCGTAAGCATACTACCGGTAATATTACGGCTTGTTACTACTATATTGATCTGTTGTGCCTCGGAGTAAAAGACACACATTTCATTTTTAATCATCTGGATATTGATTACGAATCGGCAAAAAATGAAATGTACGAGGATTTTGGAAGCGAAACGATTGATTATACCCTTGCCCATAACATCGTTTACGCGAGCATCGAATTTGCTGACGAATTCGGGTTTAAACCGCACAAGGATTTTACTTCCGTTACCCGTTTTATGCTGGAGGAGGATTCTGACGAAATCGAACTGATTGACGTCGAATGCGGGAAAAACGGCAAACCGCTTTATGTCCGTGGCCCTTACGAAACCGAACAAAGAGCCAATCAGATTATCAGTCAGCTCGAAAAAACGGCAGGACCTGATAAATATTCCTTTATTTCGAAGGCAGATAATTTTTCTGAAGACGATTTTGATGAGATGGACGATGACATCTTAGCACAGGAATTAGAAGATAACAAGCAAGTATTCTTAAACTTGTACCCACGTTTTGATATTTTAAAAGCAACCGAAATGCGGCAACTTGTCGAAGCTACTAATTTTATTTTTGACGGACTTACCGACCCCGCTTCTTTTGATGAATATTCTGATGTTTTTATCGAACTTTTAGATGTTGAATTCGACGATGGGCCTTTGCCTCCTGAAATGTTAGGGCTGGAACCAGGAGATGGAATTATGGCTGATAGTTTGGAAGAAAGCTACTTTGAAATATTCGATCTGGCAGAAAATAATCCAAAAAAAGCCCGTAAATTATGGGAATTGTACAAGGATAAGGCCGGCAACATTGCAT
>CAIYZW010000767.1 GCA_903930725.1 uncultured Bacteroidota bacterium | reverse complement strand
TGTTTTCCCAAAATCGCGCACTCCAGTTAAAATCCGGCTGGAATCTTATACCCGTACTTTCTGCCTGCAATGTCGATATCACTCAGCTTTTTGCAGGTAAAAATCCGGTTATTGTTAAAGAAGTCGCAAGTATCAATATCTTCTGGCCCCAGATGAATATCACTTCATTACAATTTCTAAGTCCCGGGAAATCCTACCTTGTGCTCATGAACAGCAATGAAGAAATCGTGTTTCCGGTTTGCGGTAAGTAGGTAAGTTTGTGACAACGATAAAAACCGCAGAAAAAAGTCAAACTTTACATTTTGGTTGGCAATGATACCTGCAGATAAGTAGAAAATAAATGAAAAGACGATTCGATTAATTTGCAAACATTAAATCAGCATAAAATGAACAAGCTATTAACTTTATTTTCAATCGTTGCAGTACTCACAGGCTGTAATTCGTCAAACATCAAAACTAACGTTATGGAAAACCAAAAAAATCAAACCGAAAACACACCATCAGCCAGCGACACCATTCCTAAAGTGACAGGAATTGGCGGCATCTTCTTCTTTTCTGACAACCCAAAGGAAACAAAGGCCTGGTATGCAAAAAATCTTGGGCTTGAAGTTTCGGAATGGGGATCGAGTTTTGAATTTAGAAACGCCAATCGGCCCGACGAAATTAACTACCTCCAGTGGAGTCCCTTCAAAGCAGGAAGCGAATATTTTCTTCCTTCAAAAAAGGAATTCATGATCAATTACAGGGTCCAGAATATCGAAGGACTTGTAAAGAAATTAAAAGCCAACGGAGTGATTGTTGTTGATGAAATTGATGCCTATGATTATGGAAAATTTGTTCACATTATGGACGATGAAGGCAACAAAATCGAACTCTGGGAACCCGTCGACAGCGTATTTACAGCAATGGGCGGCAAAACGACTAAATAATATTGACTTTAGTAGTAGCGCATTGATTAAAATCTCTAATCACTTTTGACTTACGCCTTATGCCCTATCCCCTATCCCTTTTAGGAATATCAACTTTCATTTCGATGGCCACATCGCCATTATCAATCACTTTTAGGTAGTAGAAATCGTCGGTATAGGCCGTTGCATCAAACTCAAATTTCAGCTTGTGGTCACCCGGCTTTTCCACCAGGTTTTTGTACAACTCCCTCACAACAATATTGTCCTTATCAAACATGGCAATAATTATCGAACGGTTTTCGTAAAGATTGTACGAAAACTCCCCCGACATTTTAAGTTTGTAAGTTCGTGTCGAATAATAATTCCTTTCGTAATCATCGGGTGCCGGTGCAGGCGGAATTTCCTGTCCTGTGGCATTGGCTACGTAACCAATAAGTTCACGCGTAAGCACCGTATCAAAACCCGCAATATCTTCGATTGGATACTTGCACGAAAGTGCCCACACGGCTGTTTGAGCCTCAAAATTGTACAACGAATCCTTCTCAATCCTTTCTGTAAGCCCAAGCAAGCTGGTATCAGCCAATATTGTGGGATGG
>CAIYZW010000766.1 GCA_903930725.1 uncultured Bacteroidota bacterium | reverse complement strand
GGGAAAATACTCACGCGTTTTTAAATGGCTTACTTTGTACGACAATAATGATAAATCATAAGCTAAAGTGCATTTACTGCCTGTAGGATGCAGCAATTTTGAATAAAGCACATTGTTGTTAAAATCGTAAAAGCTAAATCTTATCGAATCGGTGAGTTTGTTGCTTGATGTAAAAATTATCGTATCATTCAAATCCTGAATATCTATGGCCTCAGGAATAAAGCAGGCGCCATTCTCGATTGTACCGGTGTTGTTGGTGTAGCTGTCGTCGGATACAATTTTCAGACGATTCCGGAGGTCGTCAAAGTTCCAGTAGCCTGTCAGATTTATATCCTGAAGGACAGGTTTTTTGAAATTGCTTTTAATTTCCTGGGCACTTCGGGCATAATTCCAGATTCTTACTTCATCCATAGCCTGGATAATGCGAACCGATGGCGCATCATTTTGAACACTACCAAGAATCAGAGGTTTGGTTTTCATATTATCCCGATACGCGATATGCTGAAAAATGTAATCGAATTCTTCAACATCCACCGAAACCTGGGAAGGGTTGATTGGATTCCCATCCCAAAATACATGAACCGAAAAGGTCGCTTTATCCTGATTATATTTAAAGGTGTAGGCCAGATGATGCCAGCTATTGTTTGTTATCGAAGGTAAGCCGGCCATTACCAGGGTGATTTGCTCGCCTCCGGCCAGCGAATAAAAATAGAGGTTATTTCCATATCCATCTTTTATCAGGCCAATTTTCCAGAGCGAATCAACCGACATTATATTCATTTCGCCCTGCGGAAGTGTTGAGAGTTTAGCATTATATTGCACCCAGGCTTCAATGGTAAATTGTCCCTGGATAATATCAAAACTATAAGGTCCGGCATATTTTGCGCCCGAGAGGGTTTCGTGCATCAAACCCGGCCCATTCTGAATCTGAGCGTATTTATTGGTGTCAACCAGGATTGCCTGGCCACCGGTTTGGTTTTGTGTAAATTGCGGGATCGAATCGTGGTAAATGTTCAGGTCGGTTTTGCATACTAATTTTGGCATTTGAGGAAGGATGATAAGCTCTTTATTTTGAATTACGCCGTCCGAAGGGCCACCTGCGCAAAACGAAGCCGCCTCGATAAACCTGGTTTTTAGTGGCAGCAAATCCATCCTGACATTGAGAAATTTTGCCGAGTCGAGATATTGGCCGGTTGGCGCAATGGTAAAAGATGAATCAATCGCAACCGAATCGGCCGAGAAAATGGTAAATTTCACCTTTTCGGTTCGCGGCGGCAGGTTTTTTACGCTAAAAGTATTTGGCATTTGGGCAACGTTATGCCACGAAGTATCGGTCCGGGTGTAATTGTTCGTAATAAAAGGCCCCCAGCCTTTGGTGGCTTCAAAAAATACCGTGTCGCAGTAAACAAGGTATGGAATGTAATAATTGGCCACACTGTCGGTTTGATAATGCACTTCGACATTTAATTGCGGCGATAGCGGAAAATTCATTGTATCGGATTCAAATTCCCAGAAAGCCGATTCCAGGTTGTCGCCCCCGGTGGTTGAGGAACTGTTTATCTGGTCGCCGTTTTCGTCAATCATCCTGAAAGTGATGCTCGATGTATTTGTGGGCAAATCGTAAGCCATAAAATAATTGTCGCGCGAAGTGCCGATGGTGT
>CAIYZW010000765.1 GCA_903930725.1 uncultured Bacteroidota bacterium | reverse complement strand
TTCGCATCCCGAAATTTCCTGCGAAGGAGAACTGCTGAATGTGGCTGATAAATATGTAGCCAATACAATGCTGCTCAGGCTGGTTTATAGATTTCCGTACTTTTTTTTGCTTTTCGGAGCCTGCTTTCAAAAAAACCTGTTTATGGGTTTACCCTTTTGTTTTATCAATATTCGCGACCTGAAAAACTGATCGGAAAGCTTATCAAAAATGAATGGAAATTCATCCGCATTTACAGGGAAAATAGCCTCGAACAAAGCCTGTCGCATCTTGTAGCCGAACAAACTAAGCGGTGGCATCGTTTCGATAGTCAGGAGATACAAACCCCAAAACTGATCTTGTCGCGTGAAGAATTGAAGGATCGGCTGAAAATCGTTAAGAAAAACAAGCAAACCGAAACAAAGCTTTTTGAGAACTTTGCGCATCTTAAGGTAGTTTATGAAGATGAACTGAAAAACGAAAGCGATTGGGCTGAAACTACCCGCAGGATTTTTGAATATCTTGGCGTCAGTCCGGCGCAGGTTTCAGCCAGCATCCAAAAAACCTATAGCCGCCCTTATTCCGAAATTATCGAAAACTATGATGAATTGCTAAAATATGCTCATGATCATAACCTGGCTTAAACAGAAAATTTTGGGTATATGTACCAAAATCAGTTACCGGATGTCGTCAGAATCGTTACGGGAAAAGATGGTGATGCAAAAATTGGGCTACCAGGTATTGACCAACAGCAAATCGTACCTGGCCGGGAAATCGTTTGCCGATTCGCTGTTAAAAAAGGAAATACCTGATGCAGTAAAAGATGCTCATCCCTGGATGAATTATCCGCTGGTTGAATTTCTTAACACCCGTTTAAACGCAGAGCAAACCGTATTTGAATACGGTTCGGGATTATCCACCATTTACTTTGCCGAACGGGTTAAAGAAATTACTTCGGTTGAACATAACAAAGATTGGTTTGACAGAACCCGTTTACTCCTTGGCGAAAGAAAAAACGCTGCTATCCTTTATTTAGAACTGAATGAAAAATATCCGGATGCAATTCAGTTTGTCAGAGCCGGAAAAAAATACGACATTGTTGTAATTGATGGCAAAATGCGAAATAGTTGCATCGAAAAGGCTGTGGGTTTTCTTACACCACAAGGGGTAATCATTCTCGATGATAGCGATCGGATCTATTACGAGCCTGGTTTCAGTTTTCTTAAGGACCGTGGCTATAAGTTTCTGACATTCTGCGGAATGAAACCGGGGCAATTAAGAGGTTGTCAGGGGAGTATTTTTTACAAAAGTGGTGAAAACTGTTTTGGAATTTGAAATGCAAATTAACTTGAAAAATATCACAATAAAAAATCAACCGTTCGACATAGCAAGCCTGTTCTTCCTGGCAATGTGCCTTGTTGGGATAGTTTTAAGGCTTATTCCTGACTAAAGTTTCCCACATAAAAAGCGCCTGATAATCAGCGCAAAAAAAATTACAAAAAGTAGTGGTATAATGATATAAATTGTTATTTTTGAATTAGTTACAAACGAAAATGCAATTTAAATCAAAAAC
>CAIYZW010000764.1 GCA_903930725.1 uncultured Bacteroidota bacterium | reverse complement strand
TATTTCGGATAACTTATTCAGCTTTCGATAGTTGTTTACGAGGTTGTACAATTTCAACTCATCGGGGCTGATACAGAAATTTCCAGGAATTTTGTGTTGGGCTTTTAATCCTGGCAATATCCAGAATATCAGCACTAAAACAAGTAGATATTGATATTTTTTACGTTGATTCATAGTATAATCCTGACCTGAATTTGATGTCATTTTGCAGGTTTCAAAAGTACGAAAATTATAGAAATGGCTTAAAAGAAAGATTTGCCGGGCAAACTTTTATGATTTCCGGAACAGGGATTCTTTAAATTAAACTAATTTTGAAACAAAAAATACCTTCATGTTAAACAAGAGAAAAGCGGAAAAAATGTTCTTCACCATTGGCGAAGTTTCCAGAATGTTTGATGTAAATACTTCTCTCATCCGGTTTTGGGAAAAGGAATTCGACATCATCCAACCTATGAAAAACAAAAAAGGCAACCGGCTTTTTACTGTTCAGGATGTTGATAACCTGCATATTATTTACCATCTGGTGAAAGAACGCGGTTTTACACTTCAAGGGGCCAAAGACAAATTAAACGAAAACAAAGCCGACACCATTGACAAAATCGAAATTGTGAAATCCCTCAAAAAAGTAAGGGCTTTTTTGGAGGATTTAAAAAATGAACTATAAAAAAGGTGACCCAAATATTGGAATCACCCTTTCACATTTATCAATTAATCAGTTATTCAGCTATTTTCCGGTTTTTTCGCCGATTAAAAACTCTGTTTGATCAACAAAAATCTTTTCAAACAATTTTCCTTTGCCGCCATTAAACTCAGCACCCGAATTTGCCGAGGATGTAACGACATATTTCAGGAGCGTATCCGATGGAAAAGCCTTGATTTCGACTGGCGAAAAATTGTTTCCTTCTACGGTTAGCTTGTAGGTTGCATCGCCGGTTTTTAAAGCTGTTGCGGGCAGAAAATCGGAGCTTGAAAGTTTGGCAATCTTATTAAGATACCTCATGGTTTTTGCCGAATCGGCCATCACACCGTTTATCATCCATTTTGTATCGTTTTTGGTGAGCGAAAACGAAGAAAAGCCAGGGCCGGTAAAAACAAGCCGCGTCAAATCGTCTTTGTTTACATTAACCAGGCTCTTTTGACGGTACGAATTTATGTCTTTCTGATAGGTCATTTTCAAAAAGCCATCTACGGCATAAACTTCGTCTTCTTTGTTAACTCTTACAAAAGAAGTCATTTTACCACGCTGCTGCTGATATGGGTTTTGCTGCTGCGCCTGTGCCGGTGGCTGCGAATACGAAAACTTTCCAACCCAGACATTTGCCAGTTCGGAACTTCCATCTTTTAAAATAACATGTGTTCCAGCCGAATCAGAGACCTCGAATTGCGTCCATTTATCTTTTGAAGTAGCTGCGATGCGTTCGGGTTTCATATCAACGTACTGCGAAAGAATATTTTTTACAATATTCGGATCGGCAACGAAGCTGCTACCGTTTGATGATACTTCCCAGTTTTCGGGGCCACCGGTTTTTTTGAGACTTATTTCGGCTTTATCTTTCAATATCGAAATATAAATGTCGGTAACGTGTGCGGTGTCAACTTTTACAATTTCGCTGCGGAAGGTGCGGTCGTTGCCTCCAACCATGCTGGCAATCACATAAATGGCCACAAGCACCGCCAGAATTATTACAAGTGTTTTTAAATTGAGTTTATGAAACATATCCTTCCTCCATTCTTCTAAAGCGTTTATTTCGTCTGATTTGCATCCGGATTATACCGTAAATAATTACAAGCAGGATGGGCAAGGCAAAATTGAGCCATTTCAGGAATGCGCGTTTTCCATCGCTGATTTCGTCCAAAGGACGTGAGGTTACTTCTTTTGTGCGCAGATCTATCAAACCGGTGTCATCCGATAGCCAGTCAACGGAATTAACCAGAAGGCTGATGGCATCGGGTTGTTTTTGCTGGGCATTCTGTCCTTCGCCGTTTACAGCAAAATCGCCATCGGTAATTAATATTATGCGCGACTTGCTACTTCCTACAATTTGTCCTTCGAGGACTGCGCCAATGGTAACTCCTTTGAGCGGGAAGTCGGCATCGGTCCACTGCTTTTGCAAATCGAAGTACATGGGCGAGGCAATGGTTCCCGATTTATCCGAAGTTTTGAGCAAAGGCGTAAATTGTACCGAGGAACTTCCGGTATAGGTTATCGAGCTTGCAAGTTGAATCATTACCTGCTCGAGGCCTTTGGTGACAGGGTGGTTTTCGAATTTGCGCAGCATTGGCCAGTAGAAGAAAGGTATCTGGCGCGTAAAGCTCATGCCGCCCATCTGCTGGCGCACGCCAACGTTTCCGGCGCTTTGATCAATCACAAAGTTGTTTTCGATGGTGAGGCCTTTTTTGGCAAGCCATTGGTTTAGGTTGCAATCAATAACCTTTCCCTGCATGGTTTGGAAGTCGCCTTCGACATGATTGTAGGCTACAAACAGGTTTCCACCTCCCGAAAGGTAATTATCCAAAACTCTGAATTGGGCGTCGGTGAATTGTTGTGTTGGTGCAACGATAGCCAACGTTTTGTAAGCCGAAAGGCTGCCGGTGGAATCGGTAAGATTTACGGGTTCGATGCTGTATAATACGAGCAATTGCTCCATGGCTTGCTGGAAAGAGCCAAGCCCTGGCTCGCCTTGCCCCTGGATTAACCCAACTTTTGGTTTGTTTACCACCGAAACTTTTTTAATTGCCGATGTTAAGGCATATTCCATGGCAGTTCCAGGCTGCACAGCGGGAATTATTTCTGAACGGTCGCCCATTTGTATTTTTGCTCCCAGGAAAACCTTTTGCTGTTTTACCTGGTCCTTTTCGCGCACATTTAAAACGAGTGGCTGTATGCCGGCTTGCATGGCCTGCTGCTCGGTTTCCTCGTTTTTGTTGGGATTTATGAACTCGTAATTTACTTTGCCTTTGGAGCGGTTCGAATATTCGACAAGCAAATCTTTAAAATCTTTCCTTGCTTTTTCGATTTCGGGCTGGCTGCCGCTGGTAAAGAAGGCGGTTATGGTTACCGGCTCGTCGAGGTTGGTAAGGATGTCTTTGGTAGCTTTGCTTAAGGTGTAAATTCCGTCGGAGGTGAAGTCTAATCTTACAAAAAACCTATCGGTAAGAATGTTTAACAAAATCAGCGCGACAGCTATCAATATGAGTTGCGATGCTATGGATTTCTTATTTTTCATGATGCAATTTTTTAAGGTGAATTTTAATTATCTCCTGTTCCTGGTTAAAACTGCTTCGGTGCTCACCAATCCCAAAAAGATAAGCGAGCAGAAGAATATAATATCCTTACTGTCGAGCACGCCGCGCGAAACCGAGTCGAAGTGGGTAGCCACGCTCAAATAATCGAGCACTTCGCCTACTATGCCACCGGTTCCCTGCCCGATTAACGAAAACAGGAACTGGAACATAATTCCGATGGTCAAAGCCAGCAAAAATCCGATAATCTGATTATTGGAGATGCTGCTGGTAAAAATTCCGATGCTGATGTAAGCGGCGCTCAACAATATTAAACCAAGATAGCCGGTAATTACTGCGCCATGGTCTATCTTACCCAAACTGGCAACGGTAATGTAATACGGTAGTGTAAACGCCAGCGCAATTACGATTAGTAGCAGGGTGGCGAGGAATTTCCCGATAACAACCTGCCAGTCGTTTACGGGGCGGGTGAGCAATAATTCGATGGTGCCGGTTTTGTTTTCTTCGGCAAACTGGCGCATGGTAAGCGCCGGGATAAAAAAGAACAGTGTCCAGAATGACACATCAAAAAACACTTCCAGGCTGGCCTGTTTTACAAAGAAAATATCCGAACCGTAGAGCCACGTAAACAATCCGCTGAACCCCAAAAATGCAACCAGCATTATGTAGGCAGTAAGCGAATCGAAAAACGATTGCAGCTCTCTTTTACTTATAACCCAAATCTGCTTCATTGTATAGAGATTTTGTATGTTATGATTTTAATTATTATCTGATTTGTGAAAATTAACTTAGCGTAAGTTCGCGGAACACATCTTCGAGCTTGGTTTCGATTGGCGTCATTTCGGTAAGCGTCCAATTGTTATCAACACAAGCTTTAAATATCTTTTTGCGCGATGATTGGTTTGCCCGGCTCTGTACTTCGAAGACGTTTTTGTCTTTATTCAGGATGTCAACTACATCAACCGAATCAATTTTTTGAAGCTTCTCAAAAATTGTATTCCAGTCGCCATCTTCGATGATTACTTTAACAATTTCTTTGCCTTGCGCATGTTTGCGAAGTTCTTCAGAAGTGCCGTCGGCAACAATCTTACCTTTGTTGATAATCATGATGCGGTCGCAGGTGGCTTCGACCTCGGCGAGGATGTGCGAGGAAAGGATAACCGTTTTTTTGCGGCCGATTTTTTTGATGAGTTCGCGTATCTCGACGATCTGGTTAGGGTCGAGACCGGAGGTGGGCTCATCGAGGATCAGTACTTCGGGGTCGTGTATCAGTGCCTGGGCAAGGCCCACGCGCTGTTTGTACCCTTTCGACAGCTCGCCGATCTTCTTGTGCTTCTCGCCTTCGAGGCCGCAGATGTCGACCATTTCGCGCAACCGGTCGTTAACCTTCGATTTTGCTATGCCTTGCAGTTCGGCAACAAAATGCAGATAATCCAGTACGGGCATTTCCTGGTAAAGCGGGTTGCTTTCGGGCAGGTAGCCGATGCGCTTTTTGATTTCTTCGGGCTGCTCGCCAACGGAGAATTCGCCAACCTTAATCGTTCCCTCGTTGGGGATGAGATAGGTGGTGATGGCTTTCATTGTTGTGGTTTTTCCTGCACCGTTCGGTCCGAGAAAACCAAGCACCTCGCCGGTTTTAACACGGAACGTGATATTGTCAACGGCGCGCTGGGTGCCATAAATTTTTGTGAGATTCTCAACTACAATATCCATAAGTTAAAAATTAATTTTGAGTGTGCAAAAAAACTAAATTTCTTCCGGCATATTTCCTGCTAACAGCTTGTTTAACAAAATTTAACCCCGCAAATCAGTTAACAGCAAAGCCTTTAGCAGGTTGACGGAATTCGTACTAATAACAGTATTGTAATACCGATATGTTTTTACTAAGTAGTTTACTCAATCAACGGGTCGTCGAAACCAATCAAAAGGTAAATGATGTCAGGTAGCAGCCCGAAACAGGGATGCTTTTTAAAAAGGCATGAAATATTTTCGATCAAATAAAATCTCATCGAATAGATTTTGCAAACTGAAATGGAAAAAGAATACTTTTGGGCATCAATAGACTATCAGCCCCAGCAAAATTATTAAAGCTGATGAGAAGCTAGATGTGAGTGTGAGGAATAGGAAGGTAAGGTAGGGATTAAAAAAAAATAGTTAATTGTGTTTTTAACTAGCTTAGTTTGGCTAGATGCC
>CAIYZW010000763.1 GCA_903930725.1 uncultured Bacteroidota bacterium | reverse complement strand
TTTTTGCCATAAAAACATTTAGTGAAATCCGCGATCTTGTTATCGATACACGGAAGGCTGCAATGTCACTTATTGAAAAGGCGAAGGCCGAAAACAGGAACATGACAAAATCTGAAATTTCAGAATATGACGTTCTCAATAAACAGCTTGATGTTCTGCACATCGAACTCGAGAAAAGTGAAAAAATTGAAGCTGAGCGCAAAGCCGAGGCCGGTGTTTTTTTACGGTCACAGCGCAACGACGCAACGCCGAAAAGCGAATTTCGCGACCTTTCCGGGAATCCTATTCCAGTTTTCGACCGGAACCGGGCACCAGAAAAAAAACAAGGTGCATTTGCCGACATTGGCCAATTTATGCGCGCCATTGTTCACGGTGCAAAAACTGATGATGAGCGTAGAACCTTAGAGAGCGGAAGCGGAAGCGGTTCCTACACAATCCCCGAAAACTTGCAATTGGAAATTATTGATAAGTTACGAGGTGAGTTAGCACTCACAAAAGCAGGTGCCAGGATTTTGAGCTTACAGCCCGGCAAATTGTCAATTGTTCGCGTGACTGGCGATGTTACCCCGGAATGGCACCAAGAAAATGCAACTTTGAATCTATCTGACCCGACATTGGAGGCCGTAACGATTGTGCCGAAATCCATTGTAGCAATTACAAAAATTTCGCGTGAATTGCTCAGAGACGGTTTGAACGTGTCAGAGGCAATAAGTGCCAGCATGATTGGAGCCATAAAAACGGCGCTGGAAAATGCAGCATTTTACGGCAGTGGTTCAACCGCATTCATGCCGACCGGAATTGATTCAACAACCGGAGTTTTAAAATATTGGTTAGCTGCCAACGGCGCAGCACTGGGGGGTTATGGACCGTTAACGGCGCTCGAATATCATTTGAGGTCGGGCGGAACAACTCCGACCGGAATAATTTGCAGCCCGAAAGCATGGGCGGAAATTCAAAACCAAATTGATTCCACCGCAGGTAACCCGCTTTTAATGCCGGGAAATTTAACGAAACTTCCAATTTTCACCAGTCCAGTAATTTCTGAAATCGAAACCAGGGGGACAAATTCAACTTCCTGTACTTCGCTTTACATGGCTGACTGGTCAAGTATGTTAATTGCACTTTTGCAAGATATCGAAATCGAAATTCTGAAAGAAACATTCAGAGCATCGGATTCAATCGGTTTTTTGGCCTCAATGCGTGCAGACATTGTTTTGCAGCACCCGGCCAGTTTTGCGAGGTTATCGGGCATCCTGCCCAGCTTAACGAGCCTCCAAACAAGTTAGATTTTTGTTTTTCAGTTTTGTTTTTATTGGTTATAGTAATGCAAAAACCCGGAGCGATCCGGGTTTTTTGTTTTTGTGGGTAATCCGTCCCCTTTTCCGTCCCCCAAGAAAAAAGCCTTTGTAAAGTGTTGTTTTACAAAGGCTTTTAAATATGTTGGTGCCCAGAACAGGAATCGAACCTGCACTCCCTTACGAGAACTAGTCCCTGAAACTAGCGCGTCTACCAGTTCCGCCACCTGGGCAAAAACGGGCTGCAAAAATAACATTTACTTTTTCGATAACCCCATTATTTGTAAAAATAATTTAGAATTCTGTAGTCTTGATATTAATCCGTAGCTAAATCACCTAAAATCAATACCTGAACAAATCCACAACGGTTAAAAGAATTGTTTTTTGAGTTTTGTTATTTGATATTTCTTTAGTTGGTTCTTCCCGGATAAACCTTTAACGCCTCTTCCAGGGCAATCATCGAGTTTTTCAAATCTTCAACTTTCAAAACATAACTAATTCTTACCTCGTCCAGTCCGCGGCCTTTGGTCGAATAAAAACCGGTAGCCGGGGCAAGCATGACTGTTTCGCCATTAAAGTTGAAATCTTCGAGTAACCATTGGCAGAATTTATCCGAATCATCTATTGGAAGCCTGGCCACCACATAAAAAGCACCGGAAGGATTTGGACAAAAAGCGCCTTTAATTTTGTTTATAGCCTGGTAAACTGTATCACGACGTTTTACATACTCAGCCACAACCTCAACAAAATAATCGTTGGTGGTATTTAACGCAGCTTCGGCGGCAATCTGGCCAAAAGTTGGCGGACTAAGCCTGGCCTGTGCAAATTTCATGGCAGCAGCCATCAATTCTTTATTTTTCGAAATCATCACACCAATCCTTACGCCACACATGCTGTAACGTTTCGAAACCGAATCAATAAGAATAACATGTTGATCGAGACCGGTCAAATGCATCACCGAGTGATGTTTGCGGCCATCGTAGCAAAATTCGCGGTAAACTTCATCGGCAATCAGGAATAGATCATATTTTAAAGCGATTTGTTTGAGCACGTGCAGTTCTTCTTCATTATAAAGGTAACCTGTCGGATTGTTTGGATTACAAACCAGGATTGCCCTGGTTTTTGGCGTTATGGCTTTTTCAAATTCTGATATGGGAGGTAAGGCAAAACCTGTATCGATGGTCGAATTGATCGGAACCACATTGATGCCCGAATTTATGGCAAAGCCGTTGTAGTTGGCGTAAAATGGTTCGGGAATAATGATTTCATCGCCCGGGTCCATGATGGATTGCATGGTAAAAAGCAATGCTTCGGAAGCTCCGGCACCAACAATAATTTCGTCGGGCGTAATGTTGATATTGATGTTTTTGTAATATTCGGCAAGCTTTTCGCGATACGAAGGAATCCCGGCAGAATGGCTGTAGGCGACTAATTTTTCTTTAAAATTGTGAACTGCTTCAAGAGCAATTTCGGGGGTTTTAATATCAGGTTGCCCAATGTTGAGGTGATAAACCTTAATCCCTCTTTTTTTGGCTGCTTCGGCGTAAGGAACGAGTTTTCGGATTGGTGAAGCTGGCATCATGCTGCCTTTTAACGATATTTTTGGCATTGTAAATAGTATTTGATGATAAAAAAAATCCCGGCCAATTTTGGCCGGGACAAAGTTCAATTTTTTTTAGTCTCAAAAAAATATGAAGGCTAATTTAATATGAGTTCAAACAACTATCTTTCGCCGATTGATTTTGGTTTTTCCGGAGTTACAGCTTCCTGATCTTTAACCACTTGACCTGAAATCCTTAAAACTTCGGTTTTGTTTTTTGCATTCGACTCAACGGTAATCGTTTTGTTGATCGTTCCAACGCGGTTGGTTTTGTATTCGACTTTAATAACATCACTCTGGCCTGGAAGTATGGGTTCGCGTGGCCAGGATGGTACTGTGCATCCACAGGATGACCTGACGTTGGTAAGAATTAATGGCTCTTTACCTGTGTTGGTAAATTTGAACTCACATTTTCCGTCGCCTTCAAATTTAACTGTTCCATAGTCGTGAACAGTTTTTTCGAATGTAATCACCGGTGCATTTGGATTTTCCGGTGCAGGTGGAGGCGGAGGAGCTTGTTGTGTCTCGGTTTGGGCGTTTACTGCAAAAGCAGCAAAAACCATCATTGCGAAAATCAGAACAACTTTTTTCATTTTAAGATGTAAATTTTATATTAAACTTCAGTGAATTTGCATTTAAGCAATGACAAAATTATAGTTTTAAAATCGAATAAATCAATCCGGAAGGTATTAATAATCATTAATTTTGTTAAAAATGTGCTTATTATCAATCAATCAATTTGTTGCAGATCAATAAAAAACCCAGTTTTCGTTAAAACTTTTTGTTTATTTGGGCTTCAATTTTAAAAATTCTTTATGAAACAAAAAATGACCTTCAGATTTTGTGTCCTTCTTACCTCATTAATCGTTGTTAGCTGTGTTGCTGGTAATAAAAACAGCCGGCAATCTTCACCGCCGGTAAACGAAAACCAAAAGATTGGAATGGCCTCACCTCCGGTTATTGTTTACAAAACCAGGAATGATTATTTCGACAAAGTCCCGGTAATTCTTTCGGAAGACAAAACCCGGATAGTTTCATTTCCCGACCCCCTGGATTTAAAAATTAACGGAAATTTTGTGTATCCTTCAAAACTCATTTATAGCTATCTTCTGGATAATCGGGGAATCAATCAAAACACTGCCTTTCTGAAATTTAGTTACGAACAATATTGCACGATGGATACTATCCCGGCAGCCGACAGACTTTTTAATTACATCACCGACAGTAATCCTTTTGTCGAAATTTACCAATGCGGTCACCGTGGGAATTACTACGAAATTATCACCGAATTAAACGCCCTCATTTTATCCGGAAAAATAAAGGATTGCAAGAATTTAATAAAATAAGAGTTACACTTTGTTAATCTTTTTTGGATTTCACTTGACGGAAGATTCTGGCGGGATTGTTGATCTTGGGCAATTTCGGGATTAGCGAAAACCGGGTAAGACATTTTTATGCAAACGATTTGAAAAATGGTGAAATTTATTTTTCAACAATACTCATAACTACCGCATTTACAGCGCCTTTAGTGGGATGAATTTTTGAAAAAAAAATTGCTTATTGTCTTTTATTTTATTTTAATATTGCAGCCTTTTTCAAAAAATCTGGAAAAGTATTTTAACATAATGAAAATCAATTTAATAGCAATAAAAAATCATGAAAAACTATTTTGAAGATGAAACACTGAATTCGATCCATGGCGATAGCCCGGAGGAAGACGAACCTCCGAGCCTGATGCTTGATGAATGCCTTGACGAAACAGAGTTATCAGCTCCTTTGACCAATGGAAAACAACCTGCTGATTGGATTAGCCCAACCTCATTAAAATTTCTGGAAACCTGGTTCCCGGGTGCATCAACCAAAGATTGGAACAAATGGCAGTGGCAAATCCGAAACAGTATTACTAACTCAAGAGAATTATCCCGATTGATCGGCAAAAAAAGCCAGGCCGATTTTACCGCCGAAAACAATGATGTTTTGCCACTTAGGATTACACCTTATTACGCAAGTTTAATCTGGGAAACACCCGAAGATCATCCGCTCCGCAAAACTGTAGTGCCATCACTTGCCGAAATGACCACAGGTCCAGGCGAATACACCGATCCGCTTCATGAAGAAGATGATAGCCCAATTCCAAATTTAGTTCACCGCTATCCCGACCGGGTTTTGTTTTTGGCCACCGGATTCTGCTCAACCTATTGCAGGTATTGCACCCGCACACACATGGTTTCGCAAAAAGACAAATGCCACACCGGAGTGCAGGCCTGGGAGCAAGCCTTCGACTATATTGCCGCCCATACCGAGGTACGTGATGTACTGGTTTCGGGAGGCGATCCGCTTACTTTACCTGATGCACAAATCGAGTACCTGCTTACCCGCCTCCGGGCAATTTCGCATGTCGAAATTATCAGAATTGGCACAAAAGTGCCGGTTGTTTTGCCCATGCGGATCACGCCACAGTTTGTTTCGATGCTCCGGAAATTTCATCCTCTTTACATCAGCATCCATTTTACGCACGCCTCTGAATTGACTGCAGAAACTGTCCAGGCTTGCGAAAGACTTGCCAATGCCGGGATTCCGCTGGGCAGCCAGACAGTTTTGCTTGCAGGCGTGAACGATACGCCCGAAGCCATGAAAACATTGATGCAGGGCTTGCTCAAAACCAGAGTTCGTCCATATTATTTGTACCAGTGCGACCCAATTCCCGGATCAGCTCATTTTAGAACGCCTGTTTCAAAAGGTATCGAGATTATTCGTTCGTTGCGAGGGTTTACAACGGGATACGCTGTTCCACAATATGTAATTGATGCTCCCGGCGGCGGCGGTAAAATTCCTTTGTTGCCCGAATATCTTAAAGGTTACGAAGGAAACGACCTGTTGCTCGAAAACTTTGAAGGTAAAACCTACAAATATCCCGACGTTATTGGCGATCATGAATAATTGAATAAATTTAACCAGACGAAAACCGGAAAATGAAAACTCTTCAGTTAAAATCCGGTTTTTGCTTTTGTAATTATTAATAGCATTAAAATATTCGTATGATATTTTTAAATTTTCAGTCATGCTGATTGGCCTAACGTATGATCTTAAAGATGAATACCTTTCTCAAGGTTTTTCATCAGATGAAGTTGCTGAGTTCGACACCGAGGAAACCATTTTTGGTATCGAAAAAGCCTTGCATGAACTTGGCCATCAAACCGTGCGTATCGGGCATATCCGGAATTTGGTAAAACTACTTGATGCTGGCGAGAAATGGGACCTGGTTTTTAATATTTGTGAAGGAATGTACGGCCTTGGACGTGAAGCCCAGGTTCCTGCAATCCTTGATGCCTGGGAAATTCCTTACACCTTTTCCGACCCGCTGGTTTTGGCATTAACGCTTCATAAAGGATTAACCAAAAGAGTAATCCGGGATGCGAAAATTCCCACCGCCGATTTTTTCATCATCTACGATGAAACGGATATTCCAAAATGTCATCTGAATTTTCCGGTATTTTTAAAGCCGGTGGCCGAGGGTTCTGGTAAGGGCATAAGCAAAAACTCGCTTGCACCAGATTATGAGGCTTATGAAAAGGAAAGCCTTTATTTGCTAAAAACCTATAATCAGCCTGTTCTTGCCGAGCGTTATCTTCCCGGAAGGGAGTTTACTGTTGGAATTGTGGGAACTGGCCCAAATTCCAGGATTGTTGGAGTTATGGAGGTTTTGATAAGCGCTGATGCTGAAGAATCGGCTTATTCGAGGTTTATCAAAGAAAACTATAAAGGCCGCGTTGACTATCAAATTATAAAAGATTCGGTTTTTGATGCTTGCTCCGAAGTTGCGTTGGAAGCCTGGAAAGTTCTTGGCTGCCGCGATGCCGGACGCATTGATCTTAAAATGGATGAAAATGGCGTACCTTGTTTTATTGAGGTGAACCCGCTGGCTGGCTTAAATTACCTTCATTCCGATTTGCCAATAATTATGTATTTGCAAGGGAAAACTTACAATGAACTTATTGCTGAAATATTAAATTCAGCTAAATTACGAATTAAAAATAAAAAACTTTAACATGAGAATTGCTGTCCTTTATAATAAACCCGGCATTGATGCTGGTCCGGATGAACTGGACATTCTTGATGAGGTCGAACTGATCGAAAAGTGCCTGAAAACATTGAAGCATGAGTCGTTCAGGCTGCCTGTAACTTTGGATTTGTCGGCTGCTTATAATACGCTTAAAACCGAAAAACCCGATTTGATTTTTAACCTTGCCGAGTCACTCGAAAATCACGGAGCTTTGGTTCACCTTGTTCCTGCGCTGCTGGATGTTATCGGG
>CAIYZW010000762.1 GCA_903930725.1 uncultured Bacteroidota bacterium | reverse complement strand
TTTCTCGGATACATCCAAAATCAAAATTTATTCTTGCCAAACCAAAAGATTTTGTTGGCGGTTAGCGGCGGGGTTGATTCGATGGCGATGGTTTCGCTTTTCGGGAAAGCACATTTTGATTTTGGAATTGCGCATTGCAATTTCAGATTGCGGGGCGCCGAAAGTGATGAAGATGCGGCATTTGTGCGAAAAACCGCACTGGATCTGGATATTCCGTATTTCGAAAAATCATTCATCACAACGGAAATCGCAATTCACAAAAAACAATCTATCCAGGTTGCTGCGCGCGAATTACGTTACGAGTGGTTCAACCAGGTTATCGCCGAAAATAATTACGATTACTTCGCCACAGCCCATCAGTTTGACGATCAAACCGAAACATTTTTTATCAATCTTTTCAGAGGAACGGGCATTTCGGGCTTGAGAGGAATTTTACCCAAAAACGGAAAGTGCGTTAGGCCGTTACTTTTTGCCAGCCGCACCGAAATTGAAGATTTTGCCGTGGAAAATGAAATCACTTATCGCGAGGACAGCTCCAACAAAAGCGATAAATATCTTCGCAACAAAATCAGGCACCTGGTTATTCCCGCTCTCGAAAAGGCTAATCCTGATTTCAGAAAAGGCCTTTTGACGACCTTTAAAAACCTCGCGGGTGCCGAAACAATTCTGGATAGCGAAATCGCAAAAGTATCAGCTGAATTGCTTGTTTATGAAGCTGATCAGATAAAAATTGATATCGGAAAACTCCGAAATCTTAACCCTTTGCCGGTTTATTTGTTCGGGATTCTTAAACCTTACAATTTCAATTTTCCAACAGTGGAGGATGTTTGTAATTCCCTTGAAAACATTTCGGGCAAAAGATTTTACTCGGCCACACATTGCCTGACGGGCAGCAGCGATGATCTGGCACTAACCGCCCTTTCTGATTTTGATGCGGAAACATCAGAAGAATTCATCATCACCGAAGATGAGGGTTCAATCAGCCACCCGGTTTTTCTTACTTTTGAGAAAATTGAAATTAACGATGATTTCAAAATTCAGAAAGCTAAAAACCTTGCCCAACTAGATTTTGATAAACTCCGATTCCCTCTAAAACTTAGAAAATGGAAACAAGGTGACGCTTTTGTTCCGCTTGGCATGAAAGGCAAAAAGCTGGTTTCTGATTTTTTTATTGATGAGAAGTTTTCATTTTTCGATAAACAAAAAACCTGGTTACTCATTTCGGGGAGTGAAATCGTCTGGATTGTTGGTCATCGCATCAGCAACAGCTTTAAAATTTCCGATAAAACAACAAGAGCTTTGATTATCAGTATTTAAAATTCACGAAATTGAATCTCTATTTTTCAACTTTAGCAATAGGATTCCCTTTTTTATAAAAGCATTACTTTCGCCAGGTTTTCCTGGCGGTTTAATAGACGCCATTTATTGCAGGCTAAAAATAAGGTCATAAAACAAGAATTTTGGCAAACCTTCGTTTTTAAGGGCTAATTATCTAACTCAAACTATATGAAATATTTACCTTTTTCAGAATTAATAAACATGAAAAAAGTTACTGCGCTGGTATTTCTTCTTATTGCATTCTTAAGTGGCTTTCCGCAGGTTTTGGAGCCTGTAAAGTGGTCGTTCAAAAGTGAAATGACCGGGAAAAATGAGGTTACCTTAATTTTTAACGCTTCTGTTGATCGTGGCTGGCATCTTTATTCCCAAAATATGGAAGATGGCGGGCCGGTGAAAACGGCTTTTATTTTTCATAATCTTAATGGATTTTCGGTTTCAGACAAGGCAACAAAAATCGAAAAAGTTCAAGCTTATGAAGGGCCGGATACTGTAAACTACCAGGTTTATTTTAATGAACCTAAACCAGAAACCGAGCGTGATCCGAATTTTAACAATATGATTGTGAAGTATTTCAGCCACCAGACTGAATTTTCACAAAAATTTAAACTTAACGATGATAAACCCTTAAAAATCACAGGATACATTTATTTTATGTGTTGTGATAACGAGAAATGCCTTCCTCCTGCCGAGGTAGAGTTTTCGTTTGAATTAAATGCCGCTTCAGCCGGGTCTTCACAGATTTTTGAGCCGGTTAAATGGTCGTTTAATAGTGAAATGAACGGGAAAAATGAGGCAATATTAATTTTTAATGCATCCCTCGAAAAGGACTGGCACCTTTATTCCCAAAACACACCCAATGCTGGATCAGCCGGTGGCCCGCGTAAAACATCTTTTATTTTTCAAAATCTGAAAGGCTTTTCATTTGCCGATGGGAAAACAAAAATTGAGGAGTTTGATGCTTCCGGAGGGACTGAGCCAAAAAATTTCAGGGTAACATTTATTGAGCCAGAACCGGAGTCGGAGAACGAACCACTTTTCGATAATTTATTGGTTAAGTACTTTAGTCATCAGGTTCAGTTTACGCAAAAAATTAAGCTCACCGATGATAAACCTTTAAAGATCAGCGGATTTATAGAATTTATGGCTTGTAACAACGGAATTTGCACTCCTCCGACAGAAGTTGAGTTCTCGTTTGATTTTAATGCTGCCTCAGGTTCCGAAACTGTTCAGGATGCAAAAACGCAAGGAGGTGAAAATTCACAAAATCCCGACTATTCAGGATTATGGTCTTTATTTTTTATAGCATTTCTCGGTGGATTACTCGCAATCGTCACTCCCTGCGTTTTCCCGATGATCCCGATGACGGTCACGTTTTTTATGCACAACAGCGAAAACAAGGCAAAAGCAAAATTCCAGGCATTGGTTTATGGCTTTTCGATTATTGCCATTTACACCATTGTAGGCACTGTGGTGGCACTAACTTTGGGTGTAAATTTTGCAAACTGGCTTAGCACGCATTGGCTGCCCAATGTTTTGTTCTTTTTGATATTTGTAATTTTTGCCGCCTCCTTTCTGGGGATGTTCGAGATTACTTTACCAAGCTGGATGATTAATAAAACCGACCAACAAGCCGATAAGGGCGGGTTTTCGGGCTCATTTTTCATGGCTTTTACGCTGGTTCTGGTATCATTTTCGTGCACCGGGCCTATTGTTGGAGCCATTCTTGTAAAATCGGCCGGCGGACAGGTTTTAGAGCCAATCATTGGTATGCTGGGTTTTTCGCTGGCCTTTGCGCTTCCGTTTACATTATTCGCCTTTTTCCCATCATGGCTGAGTAATTTGCCAAAATCAGGCGGGTGGCTCAATTCGGTTAAAGTTGTGCTGGGATTTCTGGAACTGGCTTTAGGCTTGAAATTCCTCAGCATTGCCGATCAAACCTACCATTGGGGAATCCTCGACCGCGAAGTTTACCTTGCCTTTTGGATTGTAATTTTTGCCCTGATGGGTTTTTATCTTCTTGGAAAAATAAAATTATCACACGACAGCGACATGCCTTACCTTGGCGTACCACGTGCCATTTTAGCGATTATCGTTTTTTCGTTTGTGGTTTACATGATTCCCGGAATGTTTGGCGCACCTTTAAAGGCTTTATCAGGCTATCTTCCGCCACAACAAACACACGATTTTGATCTTAATGCCATCGTGCGCGACAATATAAAAATGGCTTCATTTATGGGTTCCGACGGAAAGACTGAACGCGTCGAACTTTGTGAAAAGCCAAAATACAACGAATATCTTCACCTGCCTCACGGCCTCGAAGGATACTTTGATTATGAGCAGGGATTAGCTTGTGCAAAAGCACTTAATAAGCCGGTTTTCATTGATTTTACTGGCCATGGTTGCGTGAACTGCCGCGAAATGGAGGCCAATGTCTGGGCCGATCCAAAAGTTTTGAAGAAATTGCAAAACGATTTCGTAATAATTGCCCTCTATGTTGACGATAAAACTGCGTTACACGAATCAGAATGGATTAAGTCGTCGCATGATGGAAAAATGAAAAAGACTTTGGGTAAAAAGTTTGCTGATTTCCAGATTTCCAGGTTCAATGTAAACGCCCAGCCCTACTATGTTTTATTAGATTCAAACGGAGATTTACTGGTTCAGCCGAGAGCTTACGATCTGGATGTTGACGCCTTTGTTGAATTTCTCGATGCAGGTATTGCCGAATTTAATAAGAAGTAGAATTTTGAGCTAATTTGCTTCATGAAGCAAAAATCCCCGGATGGCGAACCATCCGGGGATTTTTCTTATTCCGGCAGGGTAGGGCTATTGGCCGGTAAGTTGATTCGTTTTCTGTTTTCTGATAATATCGTTTCTGGCATCAAGTAAACTGTTAAGTTCAGCTTCGCTCAGGTCCGGATTTTTAAGCATCAGGTCAATTTTCTCGATATCGCTGGAAACGACTTTTTGCTCCACTTCAACAGGCAAAGGTTTGGTTTCCTGGTTATTCCCAAAATATCTGTTCTCAAAATCATAAATATCTTCGCCAAGTTCGGTCTTTAGCTGGGCAATCAATTCCTGAAGCATTTTATGAAAAGGAATTCCCATCTGGTTAAGCATTCCTATCGGAATGTTGTGTTTTACCATCTCATAATTATTGATTATAAAATCGAGGTTTTGCGCAAAAGCTTTGTCGAGATGGGCAAATTGTTCATTTTGGGTATTTGTCCTTATTTTTTTAAAGAGCCTGATTAATTGCTCAAGGTCTTTTTCAAACGATTCAAATGGTTCGCTCATAATTTTTATTTTTCTAAAATCGGAACAAAATTACATAATCCTTTTAAAACAGTTTTTTTTTGAAGATGTGCCAGTATTCAAAATTCCGGCCAAATTTAAATATTGCTGGTTTTGTTGTGATCAATTCCCGGTAAAAGCCTCCGTTATTTAAATTTAAATCATCAAAATTAAGCCATCAGGTTTCCCGGGTGAGCCTTGCTATCAATGTTTTTATAAAAAAACTGCCTTTAATAATTCAAGGCAGTTTTATAAAAAATAGTATTAACAGTCTGACATTATGCCATCATTTCGGTGTAATATTTATAAAAATATGGGATGGTTTCGATGCCTTTGTAAAAATTGAACAAGGGGAAGTTTTCGTTTGGCGAGTGAATCGCGTCCGATTCAAGACCAAATCCCATCAAAATTGATTTTATTCCAAGGATTTTTTCAAAAGTCGAAATAATCGGGATACTTCCGCCGCTGCGAACCGGAACGGGTTTTTTCCCGAAGGTTTCGGTGTAAGCTTTTTCGGCTGCAATGTAAGCCTTCATGTCGGTAGGCGAAACATACGCATGGCCGCCGTGCAGTTCGGTTACTTTAACTTTTACATAAGGTGGTGTAATGTTTTGAAAATGCGTGATAAAAAGCTGCGCAATTTTCTTGTAATCCTGATCAGGCACAAGTCGCATCGAAATTTTTGCACTTGCTTTTGAAGGGATGATGGTTTTAGAACCTTCCTCGGTGTATCCGCCCCAGATTCCGTTAACATCCAGTGTTGGCCTAATTCCGGTACGTTCGGGTGTCGAATAGCCCTCCTCACCGTGTATCTCGTTAATGGCGATGGCTTTTTTGTAATTTTCGATGTTAAAAGGTGCTTTTGCCATTTCTTTGCGCTCGGCATCCGAAATTATCAACACATCATCGTAAAAGCCGGGGATGGTAACCTGGTTGTTTTCGTCGTGAAGTGAAGCAATTAATTTTGCAAGCACATTTGCCGGGTTGGCCACAGCGCCGCCAAAAAGGCCGGAATGAAGGTCACGGTTGGGGCCGGTAACTTCAACTTCCATGTAGGCAAGGCCACGCAAACCCGAAGTAATCGAAGGAATATCAGGCGCTATCATGCCTGTATCCGAAACCAGGATAATATCGGCTTTGAGCATTTCTTTGTTGATTTCACAGAATTTTCCAAGGCTCGGCGACCCGATTTCCTCTTCGCCTTCGATCATAAATTTTACGTTACAAGGCAAAGTGTTTGTTTTTACCATCAGCTCGAAAGCCTTGGCGTGCATAAAAGCCTGCCCTTTATCATCATCGGCACCGCGTGCCCAGATTTTTCCATCCCGTACTTCTGGTTCAAAAGGTGGCGAATTCCACAGCTTCAACGGGTCAACAGGCATCACATCGTAATGTGCGTAAACCAACACAGTTGGGAGTTTCGGGTCAATAATCTTTTCGCCGTAAACAACAGGGTTACCTTCGCTCGGCATAACATCTGCTTTGTCGGCACCAGCCGAAAGAATAATTTTTTTCCATTGTTCGGCAGCCTTCACCAGGTCTTCTTTATGTTCAGATTTTGAACTAATTGAAGGAATGCGGATGAGTTCGAATAATTCGTCGAGAAAACGATCCTTGTTTTCTTCGATGTAGTTTTTAATGTATTGCATCTTAAATTTTTAAGTTTATATTAGATGAATCAGCGTTTTTATTGATTAAAATCACTTACAAATTAGCTAATTTTGGAAGATCAAATTCTGGTAGCAAAGTTATAAAAATCAGCAGAATAAAATGGCAAAAATCAGCGTAGCAATTAATGGTTTTGGAAGAATCGGCAGAATCACCTGCCGGCAAATGCTTCAAAATAAAAATATGGAATTGGTGGCAATCAACGATTTAGCTGATACCCACACACTTGCTCATCTTTTAAAATATGATTCGGTACATGGCCATTTTCCCGGAGAAGTTTTGCACGATCATGATCATCTGCTGATTAATGGGAAAAATGTTAAAGTACTTTCGGTCGAAAATCCCGAATATTTACCCTGGCAGGAATTGAATATTGACGTTGTGATTGAGGCAACCGGGAAATTTATTACCCGCACTGATGCCGAAAAGCATCTTACCGCCGGAGCGAAAAAAGTCATTATTTCGGCGCCGGCCAAAGGCGAAAACGACGATGTAAAATACATCGTTCTCGGTGTTAACGACCATTTGATTGACCGCAACGACCGGATTATTTCGAATGCTTCGTGCACTACCAACAATGTGGCGCCGCTCATCATGATTTTAGATGAATGCTGGGGCATCGAAAAAGGATTTATTACCACTGTTCATTCGTACACCCGTGACCAGCATCTGCTTGACGCACCGCATAAAGACCTTCGCCGGGGACGTGCGGCTGCTTATTCCATTGTTCCCACAACTACCGGAGCTGCAAAGGCGGCTACTAAAATTTTCCCGCATCTTAAAAATAACCTGGGTGGTGCCGGAATTCGTGTTCCTGTTCCCGATGGTTCGCTCACCGACCTCACCTGCACTTTGAGGCACTGTACCAGCATTGCCGAAATAAACCAAAAGTTTAAAGAAGCCGCCGAAGGCAGACTAAAAGGGATTCTGGAATATACCGAAGACCCGATTGTGAGCATTGATGTGATTGGAAATACCCACTCGGCAGTTTTTGATGCCGGGCTTACCGCGGTTTTAGGTGATAAAAACAAATTGGTTAAAATCGTTGCCTGGTACGACAACGAGACGGGCTACTCAACCCGGCTTGTCGAACTTATTGAGAAGTTTGTGTAAAGAATTTTTTGTTAAATCAAAACTGCGGGTTGAGCCATTATTTATTACAATACCTTTTTATCACGCTGTAAGCCTCCTGCACGCCAAGTTCGCCGGCACGGCTGAGGTCGAGGCAGGCATCTTTGGTATTTTTGAGGTAAATTAAGGTGAGGGCGCGGTTATAAAGGGCTTCGGCAAAATTGGGGTTGATGGCAATGGCAACGGTGTAATCCTGCACGGCGCCTTCAAAGTCGCGGGTGCGGTTTTTAATGTTGCCCCGGTTATAATAGGCAAAACTCATGTTAAAGTCGAGCTGAACCACACGGTCGTAATCTTTGAGAACGCTCGAAAAATCAGGTGTCCGCTTTTCGGGTTCGATGGTATTATTTGAGGCTCCACCCATGCTTATGGTGATTTGTGGCGTTGATTCTTCGATCGAAAACTGGTGTTCGGCAAGTTCGAAGTTTACGTTGGCACGGTTAAAGTAGGCCTCGATATAATTTGGATTTAACTCAATGGCGCGATCGAACGAAATCTTGGCTTCGCCAAAATTCATCAGCATCACATCAATGGTACCCATCCAAAAATAATTCTGCGAATTAAACGGGTCGTAATACAAAACGCTGTCGGCTTTGCCTGTCAGAAATTGGATATCGTTATCGCCTAAAACATGATGGTCCGACGAAATCCCCAGCGAAAAATTGGTGGTGTTGTAGTTGAATTTATCCAGACCGGCATAGTGATAACCGGTTTCGCGCTGTTCGGCAATCACCGAATCGGTGGCGAAATACTGGATGCTGAAGTTAGGCAAAAGCTGCACCAAAATCTGCCTGTTCTGAATCCGGCCTCCGGTTACATTATCGGAGTTAAAGTCGGCTTCAAACTCGATCATTTTTTTCAGAAAAGTGGAATCGGCGGTATACCGGCGGTTTATCAAACCAAAATCCTGACCCGAGTTTACGGCGTTGATGATACCGATGGCCAGATCATAATCATCGCGCGCTCCTTTGTCGTCGCCTGATTCCTGTTTTGCGTAAGATCGCCGCATGTAAGCAGCCGCAAAATCGGGAAAAAGGTTAATGGCTTCCGTAAAATCTTCGATGGCGCCATTGAAATCTTTCATTTGTATTTTGGCATCGCCACGATTGTACCAGGTGTAGATATTTTCCGGATTAATCCTGAGAACGCTGTTTAAATCGTCCAACGCCTTTAAAAACTCCTTCCGCTCCGACCAGATCATCGCCCGGTTGTAGTAAGTAATATCATTCCTTGGATCGAGCTGAATGACCTTGTTGTAATCCTTTAGCGCAGCCACGGTATCGCCCGATTTTATCTTTGTAAATGCCCGGTAATAATAAACGAGCGGGTTCTTCTCGTCAATTTTGATGGCCTGGTCAAAATCCTTCATCGCACCTTCGATGTCATCAATTTCATTTTTAAACTTGCCCCTTTCGATAAAGGCATCTTTATTAAAAAAGTTAAGCTTGATGGCGCGGTTACAATCTTCGATGGCACCTTTATAATCTTCGAGCCGGCTTTTGGCGATGGCACGGATATAATAAAAATCCTCTTCGGCAGGATTTATCAGGATGGCTGTGTCTAAGCTGATAACAGCACCTTTGTAATCCTGCAGTTTCATCATTGTAATGCCACGGCTACGGTAAACAAACGGGTTGTTTGGGCTGCGCTCGATAGATTTTCTGAAATCTTCGAGAGCGCTGTAATAATCGTACATATTGGATTTTACGGCACCTCGGAAATGAAAAGCATCCGGGTTGTATGGGTCGAGGGTGATGGCACGCGTAAAATCGAAGTCGGCACCCCGGTAATCGCCAAGGTTAAATTTGGATAATCCGCGGTAGATGTGCGGGTATGGAAGATCGGGACGGGCACGGATGAGCACATTAAACGTCTGGATAGCCTGGGGATAATCGTTGCGGTTGTACTCGCCAATGCCTTTGTTCATGTAATATTCGACATTGAGCTGGGCTTCAACCTGCAAAGATGCCAGAGCCAATAAAAAAACCAGGAATAATGCTGCAAATCTCATAGTCATAAAATTTCGTTGCAATTTTTTTTACAGTCAGTTTCAGATGTCCTGTTTGGTTTTTTCGATCAGATGAATGCCCGAAATTACCATGTTCTTATCAACCGCTTTGCACATATCATAAACGGTGAGCAAAGCCACGCTTACGGCGGTAAGTGCTTCCATTTCGATGCCTGTTTTGCCGATGCACCGGGCCTCGCTTATTATTTTCACACCTTCGTCGGTAAGTTCGGTTTTAACATCAATTTTGGTAATGGCCAAAGGATGACACAGTGGGATGAGTTCGCTGGTTTTTTT
>CAIYZW010000761.1 GCA_903930725.1 uncultured Bacteroidota bacterium | reverse complement strand
CCTACCCCTTCAGTTTTAATGAGAAGGGAAAATAATTTTATGACCTCATCCCCTACCCCTTCTCCTATGAGGAGAAGGGGAAACCATTCTCCGATAAAATGTCTCAATTA
Organism: uncultured Bacteroidota bacterium; assembly: GCA_903930725.1. Lineage (GTDB taxonomy): Bacteria > Bacteroidota > Bacteroidia > Bacteroidales > 4484-276 > CAJATL01. Next base: position 2,336 of record CAIYZW010000761.1, on the reverse strand, counting down.
TTTTTTCCAAAATCTTAGCAAAAGTACTTCTCCCATCAAAAATGCCAAAGCTAAAACGATGAAAATTTTCCACAATCTGAAACCTTTGTCAATTCCGGTGATTACCTCTGACAATGAACGTGATGTAGGCGCAATAACCGAAAAGTTCCTTAATCCCAATTTCTGAATTGTACTTTCCAATTGTGCTTTCGAAAGGTTTACCATGTCCGACTCGGCACGATTGTAATTAAATGCTGCCCCTGAAATCCGCTGGCCTTCATAAACGATTTCATAATTTCCGGCATTTTTTACCTGGTTGCGGGTAAAAATATTGATTTTAGAAGCGATTGCACGATGTTCAGGAATGACTTCAAAGGTGCCATCGAGGCTTTTGATTTTGAAAATCTGGTCACCATTGAGGATGGTCTTTTTGATGGTGATGTCTTCATTTTCGCCGGCAGTGTAATAAAGCCGTGAACCAGGATTACTCAGCAAGGCAATTTTGTAAAGTGTCGGGACAAAAATGGCGTGTTTTGGGAAATTTGACCATTGCTGGTCCAAAGGCACGGCACAAATGTAAAGTGTGCCTTTCCCAACTGGCTCAGAACCTATAAAAATCTCACCATTCTGCAGGGCAAGCAATTCCTCCATCATCGAAGTCGTCTGCCTCTGAACCGGATAATGTTTAAAAACCTCTGGCAAGTCAATGTTTTCGGGGATTGATTCGAACACATCGTCATAAATCCGGCTTTGAAGGTTTATCCGGCTAATACGGGTTTTAAACGTATCAACAGCCATGATACCTGCCACATCCATAATTTTGAAAAAATCGCGATAACTTTCGCTATTAATTTCGGTACCCGGAAAAAACAGCACACTTCCGCCGCCATCGGCAAAACGGCGGATTTCCTGTGCCAGTCCGGACGAGATGTTTTTCAAACCATCCAAAACAATCAGGTTATTGGTGCCGAAAGCTGAATAATCGAGTAAATTCCCGGGAGCGCTCGTAAATACAAATGTCGAATCCTTGCCAAAAAGCGAATTCAGGTAAACATTTTCGGCCTTTTCGTAAATAGCTAAAACCGGGATTTCGGCTTGTACCTCAAACGAAAAATAGAACGAATCGTCGTACGTTATCGGAAAATCGGTGATTTCCAGCTTCCCAAACTGAATACCTTTTTCATTGATCGTAAACGGCATTTTAATATCAACCTGCTCACCGGCTTTTACATCAAAACTGGCTATTGCCCTTTGCTGGCTGTTGATGAGAAGTTTCACCGGAATCTTCTCAAAATCATTTTCGGAAGCATTTTTAATGCGGACATTCAGATTTAAGAGCTGGTTAACCTGAAAAACCGGAGAATCGAACCAGATGGTGTCAATGTAAAGATTATTCCGGTTGCTGACTTCCAGAGGAATTGCCATCACCCTTACCGCGGAATCCCCGGCGACATTGCCAAGATCGGTAATGCCTTTCTGAAAATCAGAAATCAGATAGGAATAATGGTTGGTTTGCCGTTGTTCGCCAAAGAGGTCATTCTGGCGCCTGATAACTTCCGAAAGATGCCTGGTAACAGGTGAAATTTCGACTTCATCGAGCATTTCGATAAATTCATCACGGCTTACAAAACGCTGGTGTCTTCCTTCAAAATCGCCGGTTATCAACTGGAACCGATCACTGCTTTTATAGGCAAAAGCTACCTCAGCAGCTTTCTGTCGTGCCAGATTAAAAAGTGTACCATCGGAAGAACCCGCTTCCATGCTGAAGGAATTGTCAACAAAAATGCTGATCGTATTTTCCGATTTCTTTTTGATTTCATCCTTGTTAACAGGAATGTAAGGCTGGGCAAAGGTCAGCACCAGGCAAACAATAGCGAGGATACGCATTAACAAAATCAACAGGTGCTTGAGCTGCGACTGTTTTTGTGTTTGCTGCCTCAGTTCCTCGATGAACTTTACATTGGTAAAATAAACTTTGCGGAACTTCCGGAAATTGAAAAGATGAATGATAACAGGGATTGAAATGGCCAGAAGTCCCAGTAAAAACAGTGGGTTTACAAATTGCATACGATAATTTCCGGTGAAAAGTTTAAAAACATAACGCCGGCAAATTTAATTATTATCCGGTTAAGAAAGTTTAAACCCCAAACCCAATCAGAAAAAAGTCCGGGCATAAATCTAACAGATTTTGATAGTTTGTGAATTACTTTTAAAGGTTCACTGAAAAAAGGAATACCTCAGGATGGCCAAGGTTTAATTTACCTAAGGTTTTGAGATAAGTCGCTTAACCAGAAATGGAGAAATCGAATATCCAAAAATAATTCCGCACAAAACACCTACACAATTTGCAGCAATAT
>CAIYZW010000760.1 GCA_903930725.1 uncultured Bacteroidota bacterium | reverse complement strand
TGGCGATGTTGAGCATGTTCCATACCGGGGATTTTATGGCTGGGTGCAATCTTCATCGGTTATGGAAGATAGCAACATCCCTTCCGACCTTTATTATTCGGCTTTAGATGGCAACTGGAACACCGATGGAGATAGCAGATGGGCCGAAATTGGCGAAGATGACCTGCTTCCGGAAATTGCGGTTGCCAGGCTATCCTTTAGCAGTCAGGCCGAACTGGATGCCATGTTGTATAAAACAATTCATTACCAGGCAAATCCCGTGACGGGTGAATTGCGCAAACCACTTCTGGCTGGTGAATTTCTTTACGGTCCACCATATGAAACCTGGGGTTCCGATTATCTGGAACTATTGGTTGGTCACCGCACCGACAATGGTTACGAAACCACAGGAATCCCGGAAAGTGATAATATCGAAAGACTTTACGATGAAAATGGAACCTGGTCAATGGCTACCTTGCTTCAAAAGATAAACTCTGGAAAATCATTCATTCACCATGTTGGCCATGCAAACGATACTTACGCAATGAGGATGAGCAATTCCAACATCACCGATGCCAACTTTTCGCAGGTTAACGGAACAGCTCACAATTTTACCATTGTTTATTCGCATGGCTGCATTTGCGGGGCCTTCGATTATAGCGATTGCATTGCCGAGAAAATGGTGAACATCAACAATTTTGCTGTTGCCGTGGTTATGAACTCGCGTTATGGCTGGTTTAACGAAGGGACAACCGAAGGCCCGTCGGCGCACCTGCACCGCGAATTTTGTGATGCGCTTTATAATCAGAAGGAGGGAAGCATCGGGATGGCGCACACTATTTCAAAAATTGAAACCTCACCCTGGGTAAATGCGCCCGGACAGTGGGAGCAGGGCGCGTTGCGCTGGTGTTTTTACGATTGCAATGTTTTGGGCGATGCTGCGCTAAACATCTGGACGGATGAACCAGCAGTTATCTCGGCTGATTTTGCCGACACCATTAATTTGGACGCAACTGCGGTTTCAGTTTCCATCCTTCAAAACAATAATCCGGTCGAAGGACTGAATTGTATTTTCATCAAAAACGGAATTATTTATGGAACTTCAAAAACCAATGTTGCCGGGGCTGCCGAAATCGTTTTTACCACGCCGCTTCCCGATACCGGGCAGGCTAAAATTTATGTTTCGGGATATAATTGCCTTTTGCACGAATACCCGGTTTTTGTTGCCCCTGTTGCACCGTTGACCCAGCAAATCGTTTTAAGTGGCGGATGGACAGGCATTTCATCATCAATTAATCCTTTAAATTGTAACCTGGATAATCTCTGCACCGAAATCCAAAATAAAGTGGTGATTCTGAATAATCTTACAGATTTTTACCAGCCTGGAAATCCTTCAAACACGCTCACTTCGTGGGATATTGAATCGGGATATTTCATCAAGACCAATGAACCGGCTCAGCTTTGTATTCAGGGAACCTTGCCAGCCGACAAAACCATAACCATTCACGCTGGATGGAACTTGTTGCCGGTGCTTTCACAGACTGCAATTTCGATAACCGGTTTATTTGGTGACAAGATTGGAAAAGTTGCGCTTATTAAAGATGCGATCGGCTTAAATATTTTTTGGCCTGAAATGCAGGTCGAATCGTTGCAATTGCTTTTCCCCGGACGATCTTACCTTTTAAAGGCGAACGAAGATTTTGAGATTGGCTTCTAAGTAAGACCGGGCAATCTGGTTTATTTGCCGTTTTTCCAGTTTTATAAAATCATTAATATTCAGGATATGATCCTTCATTGCGAAAATGTTGTTTTAAAGACATTACCAAAAAACCATCCCGAAATAGCCAAAATTATTGAGGATGTTTTGGTATCGAAATTTCTGACAGAAAAATGGCTCTATCCTGAGCCAATGCCCGATTCGATTAATTTTGGGATTGAAGCCGGTGGCGAAATTATCGGCGAAGTTGCTTTGAAAAATATCCGCTGGTACAACCGCAAAGCCGAGTTGAGCCTTTTTATCAAACCCGGATTTCAGGGTAAGAAAATTGGCACCGAAGTGCTTTACAAAATGATGGATTATGCTTTTAATACCTTAAATTTCTTCCGGCTTGAAGCCGAAGTGATTGATTACAACGAAATTTCCAGGAAGCTTGTCGAAAAGTTGAATTT
>CAIYZW010000759.1 GCA_903930725.1 uncultured Bacteroidota bacterium | reverse complement strand
TGAGTTCAGGCAGGTCGGCGTTGCCTGATTTTGTGATGAGGGATAAGGATGTTAAAACGCTTAAGCCAATCAATAATGAAGTTTATATCAGCGATCATCGCAGGTTATTTCTGGGCCAACGAAAACCGTATTCTTTATCTCAAAGACAATGGTGGCGACGAAAATTTTGCGCTTTATGGTGTTGATAAAGATGGCAAAAATCCAAAATGCCTCACTTGTATGGAAGGTGTAAGAACCGAGCTTATTGATGAGTTGGAAGAAATTCCAAACGAAGTGATAATTGGACTCAACAACAGGAATCCTCAGGTTTTTGATCCTTATCGCCTCAACATCGAAACCGGTGAAATGGAAATGCTGGCCGAAAACCCCGGAAATATCCAGGGCTGGATGATGGACCATGCCGGCAAACTACGCGTTGCCATCGCCATTGTTGATGGTGTAAATACACAGATTTTGTACCGCGACACCGAAGATCAGGAATTCAGGCCGGTGCTCACAACCAATTTTAAAGAATCGGTTTCGCCACAGTTTTTCGATTTCGAAAACAAAAACATGTACGCTTCTTCAAACCTGGGCCGCGACAAATCAGCCATCATTAAGTTTGATATTGCCAACGGTAAAGAGATGGAAGTTTTGTACGAAAATCCTGATTATGATGTTGAAGGACTGTTTTATTCAAAAAAGAGAAAAGTTATAACTTCTGCTTCATACACCTCTTTTAAACGTGAACGTCATTTCTTTGATAAAGAAACCGAACAACTTTTCGATCGTTTGAACAAGGAATTCAACGAATACGAATTGGGTATTACCGGGATGAATAAGGCCGAAGATATGTTTATTGTACGCACCTACAGCGACCGTTCGCTGGGCGCTTATTATCTTTATGATAAGCAAAACGATAAATTTACCAAAATACACGATGTAAGCCCCTGGCTCGATGAAAACGAGATGGCAAGAGTGTTCCCGATAAAATACGAAGCCCGCGACGGACTGGTTATCCCCGGTTACCTCACCTTACCAAAAGGACTTACTCCGGCCACCGCCAAAAATCTTCCTGTAGTAATCAATCCTCACGGAGGCCCATGGGCACGCGATAGTTGGGGATTTAACCCCGAAATCCAGTTTCTGGCAAACCGGGGCTTTGCTGTCCTTCAGATGAACTTCCGTGGCTCGACAGGTTATGGAAGAAGTTTCATGGAAAAATCTTTCAAAAAATGGGGCCTCGATATGCAGAACGACATCACCGATGGCGTTTACTGGCTCATCAACCAGGGCATTGCCGATAAAAACAAAATTGCCATTTACGGAGGAAGTTATGGCGGTTATGCAACCCTTCAGGGAATCGTTGTTACACCAACCCTTTACGCTGCAGCCGTTGATTACGTGGGTGTTTCAAACCTTTTTACTTTTATGCAAACCATCCCACCTTACTGGAAACCTATGCTCGACATGATGTACGAAATGGTTGGAAATCCGGTTACCGACAGCATTCAGTTTAAGGCTACTTCACCTGCGTTGAATGCACACAAAATTATGACTCCGTTGTTTGTTGCACAAGGTGCCAACGACCCACGGGTAAACATCAACGAATCGAACCAGGTTGTTGATGCCCTCAAAAAACGTGGTATTGATGTGGAATATATGGTTAAAGATAACGAAGGCCACGGTTTCCATAACGAAGAAAACCGCTTCGATTTTTACCGCTCGATGGAGAAGTTTTTATCTAAATATTTGAAGAAGTAGGCTGTGGCTAATTGAAGGCAGTTAACTGCTTAAAATATTTTTACAATTTTTATAAAAAAAGCCGCCACGGGATATGGTGGCTTTTTTGATTTCAGTGTTAAGCAGTAACTTGTTGGTTCGAATTGACAGTTTTTAGTAATTTTTAATCATTATGTCAATTCGGTATCGACAAATGGATATTAGTCAGTCTGGATGCACCAGACAAAAATCAGACCTTTTCTTAATCACTTCCAGAATTACAAACATAGGGGCTAATTAAAGGGAAGTATTATACAATTTGATGGCATGTGAAACTCCCAACGGTGTTTAAAACGAACAAAAACGCTGTCATGTCTTACGACGCTGACAGGTTTTGGTAACCACTGACCTGTCAGCTTGCACAGCACCTGACAGCATCAAGAAAAACTGAAACACCGCCTGGTATAATGAAACCATCCGGGTAATCCC
>CAIYZW010000758.1 GCA_903930725.1 uncultured Bacteroidota bacterium | reverse complement strand
TTAAAGACCTGGGAAGTCCACAAAACGCATATTTGAGAATTTGCGTCTTTTTTCGATGGAAATTTTACAAAAATTTAAAGCTGGTGGCTCAAATAATTAAGATTGTCTGGAAATCTCTTCGAGGTATTTGGTGCGTAAAAACTTAATGTCCTTAACATCAAGCGATTCATAGAAAACTCTAACAACATCAATAACCCCTTTTTTGGTAAAGAATACGCCAAGGGCGGCATCAAAATTATTACAATAAACGTTTGGCCTGATGCTTCGGGTAATTTTGGCAAACTGAGTCCAGCTAAGCAAATCGGGGATTTGAAAATAAGCAATATTAGGAACGTCGAGATCAAGGAAAATTCCATCATCAACAATGTCGAGAGTAAAGTATTTCCGGATTTTAATCAATCCATCGAACGACGGGATTTTTTTACTTTTCAGAAAACCTATCCCAGCTTCACGGTACAACTTCACCAGTGGTTCAACATCTTCAATGCTTGTAAGATGTTTAACCCTGAAGCATGGTTCAGGGGTATTAAAAACAGTTATTGTTCCCGGAACAGCATCAAATGTTGGCTCAAACTTTTTCTTTACCTCCATCGAAGCCCGGATAATTGCCTCGCCACTATATTTGTAATTGGTGACAAAAAACAATGAGTTAACACCCAGACTATCTGGTACATTTGTCCCATTGTAACCAGGGTAAGGCTGCACGGTCTCCAGCACCATTGCTTTATCTGTTTCGAAATCGAAAGATGCAAGAAGTTCATTTTTTGAGATTGTTCCTACTGTTTCAAATAAATTTTGTGGTTTCATCTGCTTTTCTAAATTAGAATGATTTGCTTAATAATTGCGAAAATAGGCACAATTGAACTGTAATACAAATTTTTGTTAATTTTAATATGGGCTCAAAATTATTAACCTCTGTTTACGTGCCCCAAAACGAATGTGCTTAGTTGACCGATTTAGCTTTATTTTGCAAAACATTTAATATCTCAATAAAGAAAAGTTACCGGATGAATTATCTTGCTATCGAAAATCTGACCAAATCATTTGGTGAAAAGCTCCTGTTTGAGAATATTTCGTTTGGGATCGAATCCGGACAAAAAATTGGTTTGATTGCAAAAAACGGCGCTGGTAAGAGCAGCTTGATAAAGATTATTACCGGCGAGGAAGATGCCGATTCGGGAAATGTGACCAGAGGCAACAATGTAAAAATTTCGTATCTGCCGCAAAACCCCGAAATGAATGACTCTCAGACCATCCTCGATTATCTTTTCGACTCCGACAACGAACTTATCAGGCTAATCCGCGATTATGAAGATGTTTCGACCGCCAATTTTGAAGATCGGAAAAAACTTGACGAGGTTGTGAGCCGGATGGATGAATTGCAGGCCTGGAATTTTGAAGCCGGAATAAAGGAAATTCTCAGCCGGTTCAACATTACCAATTTACATCAGCAAATTGTCGAACTTTCGGGTGGTACGCGCAAAAAAGTTGCTCTGGCAAAAGCATTAGTCGAAAATGTTGACCTCATTATCCTCGATGAGCCAACCAATCATCTTGACGTTAACATGATCGAGTGGCTCGAAAATTACCTGAGCCGCCAGAATCTTAGCCTTTTCGTGGTAACGCACGACCGCTATTTCCTCGACACTATTTGCAACGAAATTTACGAACTCGAAAACCAGACAATCTACAAATACAAAGGAAATTACAGTTACTTTTTAGAGAAAAAAGCTGAACGCCTGGCTAACGACCAGGTCAACCTCGAAAAAGCACAATCGTTGTTTTATCGTGAATTAGAATGGATGCGCCGTCAGCCACAAGCCCGCGCCACCAAAGCAAAAGCCCGCGAAGACTCATTTTACCAGCTTCAGGAAAAAGTGAGCGCTCGTCAAGATGGCCCGCTCAAAGATTTCGACATTCAGATGCAGCGGCTTGGCGGCAAGATACTCGAACTCAACAATGTTCATAAATCTTTTGGCAGTCAAAAAATCCTCGACGATTTTACTTACACCTTCAAAAGAGGCGACCGTATTGGTGTAATCGGGAAAAATGGCACCGGTAAATCTACGCTTCTCCGCATCATAATGGGCGAAGTGAAATCGGACAGAGGCAAAATGGTCACTGGAAAGACAGTTGAATTTGGCTATTTCCAGCAGGAAGGTTTACCCATTAAAGGCGATAAAAGGATCATCGAAATTATTAAAGAAATTGCCGAAGAAGTTGAGATGAAGAAGGGTAGCATGTCGCCAGCCCAATTTCTTACTTATTTCAATTTTAATCCGAACGTCCATTATAATTATTTTTCAAAACTTAGCGGAGGTGAAAAGCGAAAACTTTACCTACTAACAACCCTTTTAAAAAACCCGAATTTCCTGATTTTGGATGAGCCTACAAACGACCTCGACATCGAGACACTGAACAAATTGGAGGAGTTTCTCCATAATTTCGGTGGCTGCCTGATGGTTGTTTCGCACGACAGATATTTTATGGATCACATGGTTGATCATATTTTTGCCTTTGAGGGAGATGGTAAAATCAAAGATTATTATGGTAATTATAGTGAATATCATAGGATTATGAAAATCCAGGAGCAGGCTAAAAAACCAAAGCTAAATAAGGAAAAAGCCGCTCAGGAAAAACCGAAAAGCAAACCGGCTAAATTTTCGTACAAGCAACAAAAAGAATTTGAAGGGCTTGAGGCTGAACTCGAAATTCTGGAAAAAGAAAAGAGTGACATCCTTGGAAAATTAAATAAAGGGAGCGGTGCGCCCGAAGAATTTCAAAGCTGGTCGGCAAGATATGCTGAATTGATCGAGATGATTGATAATGAGACTGATCGTTGGATCGAGATGAGCGAATTAATGGACGAAAATGATTAATACAGAAACGTAAAAAAAAGGCCGCTGGCGCGGCTCTTTTTTTTGCAATCAAAATCAGATACTAACTTAAATCAAATTGTGGGAGGGAAATTATTTTTTATATTTTTATCTAACTGAATATTAATGTAATACATCTGTAAAAGAAACCAAAAACAGTAAGTTTTTCATCGTTTTTATTACTTTTTTCCGGTTTATTAACCGAAGTATTATTGTTTTCGATTGTAATTTTTACTGTAATCGTATCATTCAGAAAATCAGATTTATCCGACACATTTCCGGTGCTTTTTACGGCTTTTTTCTGAAACGCTGTTAAATCCGCTGTTCCATCAACAATAATATTTTTTGCAGGAGCGTAGCTTATTCCAAAACCTTCTGATCCGGAACTCAACATTTCCGATGAAACATTCCGGCCCGAAAACCCAGTATTTAAACTACTGATTACTACGATTAATATGCTCAAATATTTAAAACTCATTGTTGATTAAATTCTGAAGGAGTTACTCCAATATTGTGCCGAAAATTATTATAAAATGAATATCAGATATTTAGACGACAATTTCGATTAAGAATACTCTGGATGTGTCCGTTATCAAAACCGGCTTGTCCGAAAGCGCACACGGCTTCAATTTTTAAATAAAAGCCGGTTTAAAAACCTGAAATCTTTACTTTTACCGCATGAAACAGCAACAAAAAGCATATTTATTTGCGCTTTCGGCCATACTTCTTTGGTCAACAGTAGGTTCGGCGTTTAAAATCAGTCTCAGATACATCTCGTTTATCGAACTGTTATTCTATGCTGCATTTGTTTCGAGCATCACTCTCTTTATTGTTTTGGTTTTTAGCAAGAAACTTCCGCTCATCTTAAAACTTAAACCAGCAAACTTTTTAAGGGCGGCATTGTTAGGGTTTTTGAACCCATTTTTATATTACGTTTTTCTGCTTCAGGCATACAACCTGCTGCTGGCGCAGGAAGCAGGAACTTTAAATTATATCTGGCCCGTTGTTTTGGTCTTGCTTTCGATACCGCTTTTAAAGCAAAAAATAGGTTGGTTAAGTTTATCAGCAATACTGATAAGTTTTTTAGGTACTGTAATCATCGGAACACAGGGGCATCTTTTTAGCTTAAAATTCGGCAATGTAACGGGCGTTGGGCTTGCTGTGGGAAGCGCCATTTTCTGGGCATTATTCTGGATTTTTAACGTAAAAGACAAAACAGATGCTGTAGTAAAACTTTTCCTGAATTTTGTTTTTGGGCTAATCTTCATCACCATTTTTCTACTTTTTACAGCTGGGTTTTCAGCTCCATCAATGCTAGGCCTGGCAGGCGCGGCCTATCTTGGCTTATTTGAGATGGGAATAACTTACATTTTGTGGCTTACAGCTTTAAAGCTTTCATTAACAACAGCTAAGGTTTCTAACCTGGTTTATCTTTCGCCATTTATTTCGTTATTTTTTATAAGATTTGCTGTGGGCGAAACCATTCTGATTTCAACAGTCCTTGGGCTAATGATGATTGTTGGCGGGATTTTAATCCAACAATATGCCGGAAGATTTGACAAACGAAAACCCCCGATTTTAAGCCTTTAAAAAGTAACTTTGCGGCAAATTCACAGTTTAATATAAATTTACAGCAAACCCTGATGTATCCTCGTTTTAGCGACATGGTAAATTTTCTTTTTGGCACAAGCTTTAACCTGCCTGTTCAAACATACGGCTTTTTTATGGCCTTGGCCTTCGTTTTAGCAGGTTTTTTGGTTTACCTTGAACTAAAACGTAAAGAAAACGATGGCCTCATCCTGATTCAGCTGAAAGAAACTATAAAAGGCAAGCCGGCAAGCCTGAAGGAACTACTTTTTACGGCGCTACTTTATGCCGTTTTTGGTTTCAAAATAACAGGAATTGTTATTGATTATCAATTTTTTGCCGAAAGCCCTCAAAAATATATTTTATCGGCTGAAGGAAGTTTTATAGGTGGATTTGTGTTTTTTGCCAGCGCAGCAATTTTGGTTTACATTAAAGGACAAAAAGAAAAATTAGCCGAACCTGTTGTAAGTTTTAACGAAGTTCATGCTTACCAATTAACCCCCGGTTTAGTTTTTATCGCAGCTTTTGCCGGGATTTTGGGGGCAAAGATTTTCGATATTATCGAACATTTGGATGTTTTTTTCCTGGATCCTGTTGGCCAGCTATTTGCGTTTAGCGGTCTTACTTTTTATGGTGGATTAATCGTTGCAGCTTTTGCGGTTGGGATTTATGGCGAACGAAATAAAATAAAATGGCCGGTAATGGCTGATGCAGTTGCTCCTGCCTTAATGTTAGCCTACGCAATCGGGCGGGTTGGCTGCCAGTTGTCGGGCGACGGTTGCTGGGGAGTTCCGAATTTATCGCCAAAGCCTGGATGGATGGCTTTTTTACCAGACTGGATGTGGGCATTTAGCTTTCCGCATAATGTTATCAATCATGGCGTTCGGATACCAGACTGCGATGGAAATTTCTGCTTTGCGCTTGCCCAACCAGTTTTCCCAACATCATTTTACGAAATAGTGATTTGTTTTTTGTTTTTTCTGTTTCTTTGGTTCATTCGGAAAAGGCTCAGAATCGCCGGCATACTTTTCTCTGTTTACCTTATTCTGAATGGCTTCGAACGTTTTGTTATCGAACAGGTCAGAGTAAATATCAAATACAATGCGTTTAGTTTTCAAATAACACAGGCCGAAATAATCGCCTTAATCTTGATATTTGCCGGAATACTTGGATTGGTCTATTTTAGTTATCAAAACCGAAAACTTGTACATAAAAATGTCGAAAACAATTAATTTACAACTACTTACCTTGCAGGTTGTCAATCTTGCGCGTGCAACAGGAATATTTCTTAAAAATGAAGTTAATAAATTATCCATCCAGGATATTGAGTCAAAAGGTGCACATGATTTTGTAAGTTACGTTGACAAAACTTCTGAAAGACAGATTATTGAGGAGTTGAGAAAAATACTGCCCGAAGCTGGTTTTATCGCCGAAGAAAGCACGGATTTATTACCTGCCGACCGCTTCAACTGGGTTGTTGACCCGCTGGATGGTACAACAAATTTTATTCATCGTTTACCATTATTCTCGATCAGCATTGCTTTGTTGGAAAATGATGAAATAATTTCAGGTGTGATTTTCGAACCTAACCAAAATGAGTGCTTTTATGCATGGAAAGGAAGTCAGGCATATCTAAACCAGCGCGTTATAAATGTAAGCCAACCCGGCAAAATCGAGGATTGCCTTTTTGCAACAGGTTTTCCATATTACGATTATTCAAGATTGGATAACTATTTGGAGCTTTTTAAGTTTCTGTTAAAAAACAGTCATGGGATTCGACGGCTCGGTTCGGCAGCGGTTGATCTTGCTTATGTTGCCTGTGGCCGGTTTGAGGGATTTTACGAATATGGTCTTCATCCCTGGGATGTTGC
>CAIYZW010000757.1 GCA_903930725.1 uncultured Bacteroidota bacterium | reverse complement strand
TGGCGTTGCTCATTTGTGAGGCAATGGTGCGCTTCCAGATGAGGCTGTATAATTTTTTCTGATCGGAGGTACCGTCAATATTTTGTTTGTCAAAATAGGATGGCCGGATAGCCTCGTGGGCTTCCTGTGCGCCTTTGGATTTGGTGGTATATTGCCGGAAATGATAATAATCATCGCCAAAATTGCCAAGAATTTCTGCTTTGGCCATATTCAGCGCCAGATTCGACAGGTTTACCGAGTCGGTTCTCATGTAGGTAATTTTACCCGATTCGTAAAGTTGCTGGGCAACAAGCATGGTTTTGGAAACCGTGAAACCCAGTTTGCGGCTTGCTTCCTGCTGGAGTGTAGAAGTTGTAAAAGGTGGTGCCGGCGACTTTTGTACAGGTTTGGTTTCGACAGCATTAACAGTAAATTCGGCACCAATACATTTATTTAAAAAAGCGATTGCATCTTCTTTTTTATCGTAACGATTTGGTAATTCGGCATTAAGCACCGATAATTTGCCATCTTTTTCGATTTTGAACTCGGCAGTAATTCTAAAATAAGGGACAATGGTAAAATTTTTAACTTCCTCTTCTTTTTCGACAACCAGTCTTACCGCCACCGACTGCACTCTTCCGGCCGAAAGCGAAGGTTTAACCTTGCGCCACAAAATCGGCGAAAGCTCAAAACCAACAAGTCTGTCAAGAACGCGCCTGGCCTGCTGTGCATCAACCAGGTGTAAATCAATTTCGCGTGGGTTTTTAATGGCCTCGGTAATGGCCGACTTGGTAATTTCATGAAAAACGATGCGTTTGGTGTTATCTTTCCTGAGATTGAGGGTTTCGTACAAATGCCACGAAATTGCTTCTCCTTCGCGGTCCTCGTCAGTGGCCAGCCAGACCATTTCGGCGCCTTTGGAAAGTTTTATCAGATCGGCAATTACTTTTTTCTTATCCTCCGAAATCACATAATCGGGTTTAAAACCTTTTTGGATATCAACGCCAAGTTGCTTTTTGGATAAATCCCTCACATGACCGAAACTCGATTTTACTGTGAAATCCTTACCCAAAAATCCCTCAATAGTTTTGGCTTTGGCCGGTGACTCGACAATAACCAGGTTTTTAGACATACTTTACTCCTTTCCTATAAAATGCTTTAAGGGCGCAAAGGTAAAACAATTAAATTGTGGAATTCAAGCAGATAAATCAACGAAACCAGAAAGCCGGGGAAATCCAGCTTAAAAATGCCTCAATAAAACCTGAAACCAGTTGCTTTGATGTTCATATTCAGCAATTAAGTGCCTTAAAGAACAATTATCAGAAAAATTGCAATCCAATCCAATAATAAAATCAAAAACAGACTTCTAAACATTTGAAAGCATCAACCTGAGGTTTTCAAATTTCAGCCGGTAATCCTCCATCGAGCGGCGGATAACTTCCTGGGCTTCATCAATGCCGTAAGTGTGGGTTATTTCGGCATTCCGTTGGCGTCCGGGCAAATCTTTATAGGTCAAAAAGTAATGTTTCAACCGATCTAAAATCATCAGGGAGCAATCGGACAGATCTTT
>CAIYZW010000756.1 GCA_903930725.1 uncultured Bacteroidota bacterium | reverse complement strand
TTTAAATATCACACCTTTTTGCGTGATTCGCAAAACTTTGCCGGCCATTACACCGCTTTCGTAAACGCCCCAATACGAAATGGCCAGAAATAATAATCCCAGAATTAAAACTGCAAGAAAAATCCGTTTGATGATTTTCATAATTTTTACGATGCTTTTGTCAGAAAAATTTGGTCAGCCCTTTGGGGATAACTTTTTGTGTTTTTGCAAAAATATCTCTTTTTTGCCGCTTAAAAAAAAATACTAATATTGCCGTTTTTTGATGGTAAAAACGAAAATTATGAAAAGACTGATTCCTTTTTTACTGATGCTTGCATTTACAGGAATAATGCTGACCGGCTGCAATGGAAATCATGGTTCGACTAAAAAGAAACCTTTAAAATATGAAATGAATATGAAGAAAAACCTATTTGGAACTGTTGATGGAAAACAGGTTTTTGAGTTTACGCTGACCAACAAAAACGGGGTTGAAGTAAAAATCCTTAATTATGGCGGACTTGTAACGCAATTGCTGGTTCCCGATAAACAAGGCAATTTTGATGATGTTGTCCTGGGCTACGATTCGTTGCAGGATTATATCAAGGATACGCCCTATTTTGGCGCGATTGTAGGCCGCTATGGCAACCGGATTGCCAAAGGGCAGTTCACCATTGATGGACAAACCTATAAACTGGCGTTAAACAATGGCCCAAATCATTTACATGGCGGGATAAAAGGTTTTGATAAGATTGTCTGGGATGCCGAAGATTTTATAAAACCCGAAGCTGCCGGAGTTATTCTTACTCATTTAAGCCCGGATAATGAAGAAGGTTATCCCGGCAACCTGAAGGCCAAAATTACCTATACCTTAACCAACGATAACGAGCTTAAAATTGATTATGAAGCCGAAACCGACAAGTCCACGGTGATCAATCTCACGCACCACAGCTATTTTAATCTCAAAGGGCAGGGAAACGGTAATATCCTCGGCCACCATATGCAAATCCTTGCCGACAGGTTTACACCGGTTGATGCTACTTTAATTCCAACAGGCGAGCTTAAAGATGTTCAGAGTACTCTGATGGATTTCAGAAAACCTGAATCTATTGGCTCACGGATTGAGCAGGTTGAAGGTGGTTATGATCATAATTTTGTTTTGAATAATACCGATGGAAAAATGCGGCTTGTAGCCAAAGTTGCCGAGCCTAAAACCGGCCGAAAGATGGAAGTTTTGACCGACCAGCCGGGAATCCAGTTTTATAGCGGCAATTTCCTCGATGGCTCCAACATTGGAAAAGGCGGGAAACCTTACCTCAAACATTTTGGTTTCTGCCTCGAAACCCAGCATTTCCCCGATTCTCCAAACCAGGCAAATTTCCCTTCAACTTTGCTTAAACCAGGCGAAACCTATAAAACTCAAACCATTTACAGGTTTGGTGTTACCGAATAATGTTGTTAGCTGGCTAAAGAGACACATTAAAATAACCACATAGGCACATAGAACAAAGTAGGTTGATCAAAAAGATCAGTCCAATCAGTGTACTATTTCTTTTGAAGCTCAACTATGATTTTTAAAAGCTAAAGTGGCAAACAATCAAAGATCAGATTTAAATTCTATTGTGCCCTACTGTGTCTATGTGGTGAAAAAACAACCACATAGGCACATAGAACACAGTAGGTTGGTCAAAATGATCAAACAAAATCAGTCCAATCAGTCCAATCAGTGTACTATTTCTTTTGAAGCTCAACTATGATTTTTAAAAGCTAAAGCGGCAAACAATCAAAGAATACATTAAACTCTATTGTGTCCTACTGTGCCTACTGTGGTGAATACTAATCCTCCACAACCATTTTATCAGTCATTTCAAAAAAGGCTTTGAAGCATTTTGCAGTGAGTTTTGCATCTTCGAGGGCGTTGTGGGTTTCACTTTCGCGCTCGAAGCCAAAATACTGCGCCACCTTAGCCAGGCTCAAACCTTTGGGTGTAGTGATGCCGTTTTTGTTGAGGATCATAAACCCGAAATAGGAAATTGTGTGCAAATCGAGCAACTGGTATGAGTATGGCCAGGGCAGTTTTTCCTTTTTATAGGCATAGCTCAAAAAGTTAATATCGTTAATAATGCTTTGTCCGCAGATGATGATTTTCTTTAAAGGCTCGTCAGCCGGCAGGTACAGGCTTTTTCTGATCCAGGTTTCAAACTCTGGTAAAACGTCATACATCATGGGTGCCTCGTCTAATTCGTCGAAGGAAATCCCATGGATATTTTCGGAATGAGTCGAGAAGGCATCTTCATTTTCGGGGTAAACATTCGTAAGGTATTCGCCCTTCTTTTCCCAGTTGTCGTTATAAATTTCAGCACCAATCTGGATAATTTCGTTGTAATCCGGCTCCGGGCCGGTCATTTCGAGGTCGAGAACTAAGTATGGCATGAGTTAAACATTTATTATGAATCGAAAAAAGTTAAAAGGCATAAGTCAAAAGGCGTAAGTTATAAGTCAGAAAACGAATAACCAGGCAAATACCTATTAAAGTTAAAATCCTGTTTATCATGATCTGCCTGCCTTACGCCTTATGCCTTACGCCTGATGTTCTTATCCTCCGAAATCGTCGAAAGCAATGTTTTCGGGTGGAACGCCGTAAGCATCGAGCATCTTGATCACAGCATCGTTCATCATGGGTGGGCCACAGATGTAATATTCAATTTCCTCCGGCTCGGGATGAGTTTTTAGATAATTATCCAGAATAACCTGGTGAATAAACCCGGTATACCCCGTCCATTTATCTTCCGGCTTAGGCTCCGAAAGGGCAACATTAAACTTAAAGTTGGGGAATTCGTTCTGGATTTTCTGGAAATCGTCCATATAAAATAATTCGCGGGTTGAGCGGCCACCATACCAGAAAGTTGCCTTGCGTGTGGTTTTCCTGGTCTGGAATTGGTCGAAGATATGCGAACGCATGGGTGCCATGCCTGCTCCACCGCCAATAAACATCATTTCCTTTTCGGTTGGTTTGATAAAAAACTCGCCATAGGGGCCTGAAATGGTAACCTTATCTCCCGGTTTCCTTGAAAATATGAATGAAGAACAAATACCAGGATTCACCTTCATAAATCCGTTGGCTTTACGATCCCAAGGTGGCGTAGCGATACGGATGTTGAGCATCACAATATTGCCTTCGGCAGGGTGGTTGGCCATCGAATAAGCGCGGAAGATAGGGTCTGGATTTTTCATCCTGAGATCCCACATCTTAAATTTATCCCATTCTTCGCGGTATTCCGGTTCAACAACCATATCTTTAAAATCAACCTCTATTTGCGGAACATCAATCTGGATATAGCCGCCTGACTTGAAATCAAGTGTTTCGCCTTCGGGCAACTGCACCACAAATTCTTTGATAAAGGTGGCAACATTGTGGTTGGAAACAACCGTACATTCCCACTTTTTAATTCCAAATACTTCGTGAGGGACTTCAATTTTCATGTCTTCACGAACCTTAACCTGACAGCCCAGGCGCCAGTGGTTCATTTGTTCCTTGCGTGTAAAATATCCGGTTTCGGTGGGTAAAATGGAGCCACCGCCTTCCAAGACCTGGCACCTGCACATGGCGCATGTTCCACCACCACCACAAGCCGATGGAAGAAATATTTTTTCGTTGGCCAGGGTTGTAAGTAGGCTTGAGCCTCCGTTTACATCAATCACACGGTCTTCGTTGATTGTAATTTTTACTGGTCCGGATGGTGCCAATTTGGCTTTTGCAAAAAGCAACATGGCAACAAGCAAAAGCATAACGCCCAGAAAAATTCCTGTGGCCAATAATATGAGGTTAAAAATTCCCATTACTATAATCATAATAATTTCTG
This sequence comes from uncultured Bacteroidota bacterium, assembly GCA_903930725.1. Classification (GTDB taxonomy): domain Bacteria; phylum Bacteroidota; class Bacteroidia; order Bacteroidales; family 4484-276; genus CAJATL01. The sequence goes on along the minus strand of CAIYZW010000756.1, from coordinate 3,206 downwards.
ATTTTTAGATTTTGATACCCATAAAACTCATAAAAGCGATGGCCATGAGGCCCGTAATAATAAATGAAATGCCAAGTCCGCGAAGTCCCGGTGGGATCGCTGAATACTGGATTTTTTCCTTGATAGCCGCAATGGCTGTGATAGCCAAAAACCAGCCTATACCCGAACCAACGGCATAAACCGTAACTTCGCTGATTGTCTGATAATCGCGTTCCTGCACAAACAGGGCAACACCTAAAATAGCGCAGTTAACAGCGATTAACGGAAGGAAAATTCCAAGCGCATTATATAATGGTGGCGAAAATTTCTCAACAAACATCTCGACCAATTGAACCATGGCGGCAATTACAGCAATAAAAATCAGGAAGCTGAGATAACTCAAATCGAGGTCAGCCAGATCGGCTGAAAGCCATTTCAGGGCACCTGGTTTCAATACATAAAAATCAACCAGCCAGTTGAGCGGAGCGGTAATCAACAGAACAAACGTAACAGCAATCCCTAAACCAACCGAGGTTTTAACGGTTTTTGATACTGCAAGATACGAACACATGCCTAAGAAATAGGCAAATATCATGTTATCTATAAAGATTGACCTAACAAAAAGATTAAATAAATTGTCCATCGTATTCCTCCTGCTGTATTAAGATTTATCAATCAATTCACGGTTTTTACTGCGCTGCAGCCAAATGATAACGCCGATAATGACGAGCGCCATCGGTGGCAAAATCATCATCCCGTTATTTACATAGCCTGCATCAAAAGCCGCCTGAGGTACTACCTGGATTCCGAATAATTTTCCGGAACCAAATAATTCGCGGATAAATCCGATGGTTACAAGAATTAACCCGTAGCCCAACCCATTTCCAATACCATCAATAAACGAAGGCCAGGGTTTATTTCCCATGGCAAATGCTTCAAGACGGCCCATCAGGATACAGTTGGTGATAATCAGACCCACAAAAACCGATAGCTTCTTACTTACATCATAAACATAAGCTTTTAAAAGCTGGTCAACGATGATTACCAAAGCAGCAACCACAACAAGTTGTACGATAATTCTGATACGCGATGGAATTGTATCACGCAATGCCGAAATAATGAGGTTAGAAAATGCTGTTACAATGGTCACCGATAAGGCCATTACGATGGCCGGTTTTAATTGTACAGTAACAGCAAGTGCCGAACAAATACCTAAAACCTGCACTGTTACAGGATTTTCGAAATTCAGTGGATTTTTGAGCAGCTTAATATTTTTGGCCGAGAACAAAGGTTCACGTTCCTTTTTAGTATTGTCGTTCATATTTTGCCTTTGTTTTTAAAATATTCTTCATAATTTATCAAACAATCATTGAGCATTTTTTCGAGCCCTTTGCTGGTGATGGTACCTCCCGAAATAGCATCTACATTGTGAATGTCATCGGGTTTGGCACCACCTTTTAAAACGCCGATTGAAACGAATTTTCCATCGGCATTAAAAATCTGTTTTCCGTCAAATGGCAGCTCAAACATTGGTGTGTTAATTTCGGCGCCGAGGCCGGGAGTTTCGCCTTTATGATCGAAAACGGCACCATAAACGGTGTTAAAATCATCCTTAAAAGCCATATATCCCCAAACTGGCCCCCATAAACCTTTTCCACGAACCGGAACTATGGTGTAATTTTTACCATCATCGAGGGTGGCGATAAAAACGGGTAGTTGCTGCTGTTCGGCAGGTTTCTTTAGTTCAACCGAAAGGTCAACACTAAAAGCATCAACACCAGCTATTTCCGTACCTTTGTTTGTGATGGTAAGGGTTTGGGAAATATATTTTTTGTAGGTGTCGATGGCTGTTTTTACAGTAGTTTCGATATGAACAGATTCCAGGATATTCTGCATTTTTTCAATCCTGATGTTGTCCTCCTGTATGGGTTTTAAACCCACGGCGACAAAGGTGAGCGAAACGGCTACCAGTATCACCATCACTGTGGAGTAAATAACGATATACTTATTGCTGTGCATCTTTATCGGATTTATTTGTTCTGTATTAAAAGTTTCGATCGTTTAAGCCTTTTGCTGATGTTCGACTGAATCACATAGTGGTCAATCAGTGGGGCAAAGGTGTTCATCAGCAGGATGGCAAGCATCATGCCTTCGGGGTAAGCAGGGTTAAATACCCTGATCATAATGGCAAACATCCCTACCAAAATGCCGTAAATCCATTTTCCGCGGTTTGTTTGTGCCGATGATACCGGGTCGGTGGCCATAAAAACAAGCCCAAAGAGGAAACCACCCATCATGATATGTGTCAGAGGATCAATTTTCATATACTCATTGGCGCTGGCTACATTAAAAATAAGTGTCATTCCAACTCCGCCAAGAAGTGTTGCCAGCATAATTCTCCAGCTTCCGATGCCTGTAAAAAGTAAGATGGCAGCACCTATCAGGATGGCAATTTTTGAAGTTTCGCCTATGGAGCCTGGGATGGTACCGATTATCATGTCGCTCAGTTCGGGAAGTTTATCAAATAAACCCAGGCCTGCATTTCCAAGCGGCGTGGCTCCTGAAAAGCCATCAACTACATTTGCGCCTTTGCTTAAACCCCATACCCAGACCTGGTCGCCGCTCATGTCGGCAGGATAAGCAAAAAACATAAAAGCACGGGTTAAAAGTGCCGGGTTAAAAATATTCATCCCGGTTCCACCAAAGGCTTCTTTGCCAATAACAACTGCAAAAATTGTCGAAACGGCAACCATCCAGAGTGGAATTGTTACCGGGACAATCATTGGGATAAGTAATCCAGAAACAAGGAAACCTTCGTTAACTTCGTGGCCGCGGTATTGCGCAAAAATAAATTCGACCGCAAGTCCTGAAACATACGAAACAATAATTATCGGCAAAACTTTTCCAAATCCAAACCAAAAATTGTTCATTAAACTTCCGGTTTCGCCAATGGATAAATTGTACTGATAACCAACATTCCACATCCCAAAAAGCAGGGCTGGAACAAGTGCCAGAACTACAACAATCATGGTGCGTTTCATATCCATCACATCGCGGATATGACTACCTTTGAAAGTGACCTTGTCGGGCACGAACAAAAAGGTATCAAACGCATCGAAGGTTGAGCGCAGTTTTTCAAATCTTCCCCCTTTTTCGACCTGGGGTTTTATTTTATCCAGAAAATTTCTTAATGTCTTCATCTGTAATACGTTCAAATTAATTCATTT
>CAIYZW010000755.1 GCA_903930725.1 uncultured Bacteroidota bacterium | reverse complement strand
TTGTGCACCAGCATAGTATCCTGATTGATGTCGCGTAGAACACCTTTGTGCGTAAATGCTTCGATATTAAAAAACATAGGGTAGGGGAATTGATCGATTTATGATTTCAGATTTATTGATTTTGGATTTTGGATTTCAGATTTTTGATTTAGGGCACTAAGCGCAGTCGAAGTGTAGGATTTTTGATTAATATTTTATCAGTTTAACGGTTTTTGAATGGGTTCCTTCTTTGAGGATGATGAAGTACAATCCGCGTGGTGAAAGGTTTCCATCAGAATCGGTTCCATTCCATGTCATGCTGGTTGCTTCAGAAGAAACCGGAATTTTTCCAAAATCATAAACCAACCTGCCTCCTGCACTAAAGATGGAAACATCCAGATTTCTTTCGACAACCGAGCTTACCGTAATGCTGGTTTGGTCAACAAAAGGATTTGGACTGCAATCAACTTCTATTGCGTTAGTTGCGGTTTCATGGTCGGTAACCGAAACCCAGGCAGCATCGGGGCCACCGGAATAACAGACTAATTTTCCGTTGCGCCCGCCAGCAACCATTTCCATCGAAAGATCATCATCAATGTTTATAGTTGGAATTGCCGCAATGGCATCAACCGGTTCTCCAAAGCTGATAGCTTTTAGAATGTTGCCATTTAGCCCATCCAAAAAATAAGCATAATTGTTGGAATACAGCGTTCCTACCAGAACGTCGTTAATTGCATCGCCATTTACATCGCTTATCCTGTCAATGTTCCAGGCTTTATCGGCGAGCGGAGTTAACCAAATATTACTTCCATCAAAACCGCTGATAACGATGCAATTGTTGCTGCTGCTCGAAACAAGAACATCAGCAAGACCATCATCATTTACATCACCAAAACGTTCATATCTCAAAACCAATGGCGAACCGCTCATCGAGGACGACCAGAGTTGGTCACCATTTTTACCATCAAAACCATAAAGATTTCCTCCAAAATCTCCGGCTGCCACATCTCTGTAACCATCCTGGTTGATGTCGTCCAATTGTGCTAAAGCCCATACAGAGGTTGATGCCGTTTGTTTCGACCAAAGAACAGCGCCGTTTGAGCCATTAATGCCATAAACCATTCCCTGAGTTTCGCCTACGTTGGAAGCGCCGGCCAATGCATCCGCTTTGCCGTCACCATTAACGTCGGTAATTGCAATCACCGAAAAGGCCGGGCCGCCGGTTGGCGTGCTCCATATCAGACTTCCAGTAATTCCATCAAGACAAAATGCTCTTTTGGGGCCTGTATTAGAGCCATCATTTCCGGCACATGCCAGAACATCTTTTACACCATCACCATTAAAATCTTCTTTTGCATCAACCTGATAAACCCATCCGCCATCTCCCCACATATTTGTTGGGAATGTCCAGAGCAAAGCACCAGTTTTTCCCGAAAGGGCAGTAACAGTGCGGTCGCCGCCAGATGTTCCAAAAACCACGTCCTGAAAACCATCCTGATTAATATCTTCTAAAAATGAAAGGCAATTTTGCTGGTAAGTGTTGCCGGCATAAATTTCGTATTCCCAGATTACATCGCCGGTTACGGCGGCATTTCCGTTAAAACACCTTACAAAATTATCTTCGGAGCCAACAATTACATCACGAACATAATCGCCGGTTACATCCTGAATTGAACCAATGGCTTTGGGACTGTTATCCCAACCTGCATCAATAACAAATTGCCAGAACATTTCACCCATCGGGAAGACTTGTTCATCACCTTTTCCCAAAAGTGATAAACCTATCGCTGGCTGGGAAGGATCGTTTGTAAAAATGGTCAGAATTGCTGTGTAATCAATATCCTCAACCGGGTGAAACCAAACACCGATTCCGGTAGTTTCGAGTGGCGCCAACGAAATTGGCAAAACGATATTCTCATCAAAATAAAAAGCGGGATCAGAAATGGTCAAATCGTTAATTAGGAGGTTTGCATCTCCAATGTTTACAACTGGCAAAAACCAGCGGGTTGTGGCATTCATCCTGACATTTCCGTAATTATGTGAAGTCTCCGGAAGATAAATTGATGCCCCCGAAATTACAGCCTCCCCGGTTAATGTAACTTCAATTTCAGGAGTTACGGGGTCGCTGGATTGAATGGTGATGATTGTATTTAAAGGTCCAACGGCGGTTGGCCTGAAAATCAGAGTTATCTCAGTTGAGTTGCCAGGAGCAATAACCTGAGGGAATGTTTCCCAGGAAAAAATTGGCACAGCATTTTGAATGAGGATATTGGTCACCGACAAATCATAAGTTCCTGTATTAGAAATAACCATATCCCAAACTGATGAATCGCCCACGGCAACATTTCCATAATTCCAGCTTGTAACCGGAACATTAATTACCGGGGTGCCAACGCCGCCCATATCAACTTTGTAAAGGGTGCTCGGGCTGCTCAACTGGCCGTCAACATACCACAAATACTGGCCGTCGAACACAACTCCGGCAGGTTTCATATTTTCGGCCGGATGGCTTTCGATTAACGCGCCGGTAAGTGTGTCAACTTTATAAAGCATATTATCGTTAAAATCGGCAATCCAGAGGAATTCGTTCTGAAGACAAATATCCCAGGGTTGCGCTCCCGGTGTTGGAAACTCCTTTAATACGTTGCCCTGATTGTCCACTTTATAAATCCGGCCATCGGGATCGTAGTAAGCTGCTGTCCAAAAAAGGCCATTATCCCAGGCAATACCACCCATGTATGTTGCCGGCAGTTCGAACTGGTAATTTACAGCTCCGGTAAGGTCGAACTGATAAGCAATTCCGGGATCGTACGCACCCGGATGATCAGTCGTCCAGAGATATTGGCCATCCCAGGTAAGGCCGTAAGCATCTTCCTGCGGGCCAGTGCAAACATTGGTAATATTGCCGTTTGCCGGATCTAATTTCTGAATCTGACCACCCGCCGCACTATATTGCCCAAAATAGATGTACTGACCGTCCCAGGCGAGACCTGATGCTTTGCCGGGAACGGTAAAAGTTTCAACAATCGTCCATTCCCAGCCTTTTTTGACTTCTGTCTTTTTGGAAGCCTGACCAAAACCTGTGAAGTTAAGGCAGCAAATCATCACAATTAAAATGCTTAAAAATGTTTTCATAGCTTTACTTTTTTATAAGAATGAAGTTGGAAGATTGAAGACGGATGATGGCTGTCGGAATATTGAAGATCGCAGCCAAAAGGTGCGTTATTGCAGATAAAAGGTGGGTGATCGCAGCCTGGAGGTGAAAATCGCAGCCAAAAGGTGCGTGAACGTAGCCAAAAGGTGCGTGAACGCAGCTAAAACGTGCGTGATCGCAGCTAAAAGGTGAAAATCGCAGGAAAAAGGTGCGTGATCGCAGGTAAAAGGTGCGATATCTTAGTCTGGAGGTGTAATATCTCACTAAGGCAATTAAAAACAGAAGTATAGGAATTGTAAATCTGTCCATTTTTTCAACCGCTATCTGTGGAATCTAATTATCGAAATGTGGAATCATCAATTCATCAGAATAATTTTACTTTCAGCGGTAAGCTTACCGCAACTTATCCTGCAAAGATAAATGCCATTAGGGCAGCTATTTCCGCTTTGATTGCTGGTGTTCCAGGATAAAGTTTGTTTTCCCTGATCGGCCAGACCATTAAAAACAGTGGTTATCAAAGTTCCTTTCAAATCAAAAATCTGAACCAAAGCATGCCCGTTTTGAGGAATATCAAAAGTGATGTATGCCTTGTCTTTGGCAGGATTTGGGGTAATATTCACATTAAAATCATTCATGACTAACGAATTTTCGGTCCGGTTAATAACGCCATCAAGGTTGATGCGATAACAGGAATTACCATAAGTTCCAACAACGAGGTCCAAAGTTGGTTCATGGATTTTCATTGTAACCACGGCAACATTTGGCATTCCGGGCGTAATCCCGTACCAGTACTGACCACCATTATCAGTGCTGAAAAGACCTGCATCGGTGCCTATAAAATAACGGCCTTCAAATTCGGGGTCGCACAGGAACACGTTAACCGGCAGTTCAGGCAGGTTTCCGCTGATGTCGGTCCAGGTTTGTCCCAGGTTAACCGATTTAAAAACGTG
>CAIYZW010000754.1 GCA_903930725.1 uncultured Bacteroidota bacterium | reverse complement strand
AGTACGCGATATTCGGAATGGCCACCTTCTTTTCCTAAATCGTAGCGGCCGCTTTTATTTTTATCAAATTTTGTCCCCCACTCCACAAGTTCCTTTACTCGCTCCGTTGATTCGACAATAGTAATCCGAACAATTTTCTCATCATTTAAACCATCACCGGCAATTAATGTATCCCGGATGTGCTTTTCGTATGTATCCGGTGTGTACATCACCGCAGCAATTCCGCCCTGGGCGTAGCGTGTTGCCGAATCATCAGCACTGGCTTTTGTAATGATGCAGACCTTGCCAAATTCGGCTACTTTTAGTGCGTAACTTAATCCGGCAATACCAGATCCGATAACAAGAAAATCTGTCTCTTTTCGCATTTATTAAGCTTTGGATTACAATTTAATGTTTGAACTGATTTCTCTGGCCAATTCGATAAATTCCTCTTTATCCAATTTAAGCTTTGGTTTGCTAAAATCAATATCATAAATCCCATTAATTGGCACAAGATGAACATGCGCATGAGCAACTTCCAACCCGAGCACGGTAATGCCAATTTTTTTACACTCAACTACACTTTTAATGCCTTTTGCTACTTTTTTGCAAAACACAAATAATCCTTTAGTTGTTTCGTCATCGAGGTCAAAGATGTAATCAACCTCAACTTTTGGGATTACCAGCGTATGACCTTTTGCCAATGGATTAATATCCAGAAAAGCAAAAAATCTATCATCCTCGGCAATTTTATAGGATGGGATTTCACCATTTATAATCTTTGAAAATATGGTACTCATTTTAAAATATTTTTATGGTTAAAACTTAGCAAAATTAATCATTTCAAAAAAAAAGCTAAACAGTTTAGCGACCATTTAGCAATTCTCAAATAATTATTAGATGGAATTATCCTATCTGGCTATCTCAACTATTTCAAATTCAATGATTCCTGCAGGCACCTTAATTTCGACTTTATCGCCAACAATTTTTCCCAATAATCCTTTAGCAATGGGCGAATTTACCGAAATTTTACCTGCCTTTAAATCTGCCTCACTTTCGGGCACAATAGTGTATGTCATTGTAGAACCATTTTTGAGGTTTTTTATCTTTACCTTAGTCATTATGTAAACTTTAGTCAAATCCAACTTTGATTCGTCTAAAATTCTGGCACTCCGAATAACATCCTCCAATTTGGAGATTTTCATTTCGAGCATACCCTGAGCCTCTTTTGCAGCATCATATTCAGCATTTTCTGAAAGGTCACCCTTATCACGAGCCTCTGCAATTTGCTTTGATATCGAAGGCCGTTCAACAGTAATTAATTGAACCAATTCATTTTTAAGTCTTTTCAGACCTTCTTCACTGTAATACATTATTCCTGCCATAACAGTATGTGGTAATATAAATTTGATAATAATAGAAAAGACCCTTTTTGAAAAAGGGTCTTAAATTTAAAACAAAATTAAGTATTTTCTTTAAACCTAAATCAATTTACAAATTGATTCTTGCACCAATGGTGTGAACACCATCAAAAGGATCCGTTGCACGATACGAGTAATCAATTGAAAAAATAGTGCCTTTTTCCTTATTTAAAGGAACCTGAACAGTAAAACCAGCACTTGGTCCGGTATAAACAGAGGTACGGTCAGCTTTTTTAGTAATTCCTTCTTCATAGGCATAAGCTGCCCGTAACATCAAGTAGGTTTTTAAAGCAAACTCACCCCCCAAAATAAACTGGTCTTTAGTAAATGAATTTGACTGGAAGCTACCGGCAAGTGTAAACCTGTTTTCGGCAAACAAAAAGTCGTAAGCACCACCAATTAATAATGTTGCCGGTAACTCAAAATCAGCCTTTCGTTGTTCGAAGGTTGGTGAAAAGTTGGAGAATTGATCGTAAAAACCTCTGAAGGATAATCCATCACCAGAAAACTTCATTGTAGGACCCACATTTTTCAATGCAATCCCAAATTTTACATTTTCCTTCTCACCGGTAACATACTGGATACCTGCATCAATAGCCACTCCCTGGGCACTCATGTCTGAGATTGTTTCCGAAATAATTTTCAGGTTAAAACCTCCATAAATGCTGTTGGAAAAAGCTTTGGCATAACCAATGCTGATATTTACCAAACTTGGCGAAAAAGTCCCGATGCTCGCATCGGCAGGATCAGGGTTGTTTAATGTTGTAATGTCAATTTCACCAAAATTCATTGACATAATTGACAAACTTAAAGCTCCGGATTCGCCCACATGTTGGGTTAAACCAAAGTTCATTATTTTAATATCCGAACCTTTTAAATAATCGGTGGCCGAAAAAATAATCTCCGTGCCGGTTGTAAATGCTGTACCAGCAATATTGGAAAATACCGACTCGAGTCCACGGGTGTTGGCTACGTTTACTCCACCCCAACCAGAGCTGCGTGCCCATGGATTTATTAATAATTCGGAAGCACCAGCTTGTCCGGAACGATCTTTATTTCCAGCTTTTAAATCAGTGATCGGGAAAATCAACAATCCTGATAAGAACATTGCAATGATGTATCTATAAATATTTTTCATACTTTCTGATTTTATTCTATTAATCATAAATTTCGGTAAAGTATTCATTAGAATGTATTCAAATCGATTGGCCTCATAGCTCCAAACCATTTAATTACCCTTTCGCCTGAACGGCCTCCCGTCTCTTTAACATGAATAAGATAAATCCCTCCGGCAATAGGTATGCCTGCATAGTTCTTTAAATCCCAATCAATTGAAGTCTTGGCATCGGTTTCTAACCCTTTTATTGAAGCCCGTGGATTTGAGACACCTGTTTTATCAACATTGTATTGCCTGATAAGCGTTCCGCTGATGTTATAAATTGTAACAATGCAGCGTTCGGGCAAATTGACAATTTTAATCCTGTTATCAATTTGATTTCGTTCATAACCGGGTCCATCAGCATAAGCATAATAAGGATTTGGTACGACATTAATCAAATCAAGGTCGGTTTGATTTTTCTCAGCAGTGTACTCCATTGGAGAATATCCTGAAGTATTAAATGAATAGACAGGATTAAAATCGTTAAGATTTTTAACATTTAATGAATCAACTCCCGTTGAGAAATATCTCTGATAAGGTTTAGCAACACGGATTTTGACTGTAACATCATTACCTTCGGGTAACCAAACTGAATCGTTAACAGCTGTTGGGATATTTACGTACATACAACTGGAGTATAAAGCAGTTCGTGTAAGAATTGCAGGTAACTGACTGGTGAGGGTGTCTCTTAAAAATCCACCGGCATCATAAGCAGGGAAATTAAACATTCGACCACCATAACTCAGACTCATGTGGTTCATCACATATAAATAATGCATTCCTCCAAAAACAATTCCTGCTACACTCTGTTCGCTAACCCAGTTTTTGGTTGGATTCCATTTCATATCGCGCCCATTTTCACCAACAAGGAATGAATTTTCGCTGTACATCATGTTTAGGCGTTCGCCAGTTTCGATATTGATTACGTAGCCTGGGAACCAACCCATTCCGGTACCATTAATGTAATTTGCGTCGTCAGGATTATTACTTGGGGCAGCACCGACCTCTGCAAAATTGCCATCCTTATCAATCGAAGGTGAATTCCTGACAGAATACTGTTCAGCATTACCTTGCGAAAGCAATTGGTCGGCGCACATTTCAACAACCGGACATCTGGTCCATTTTGATTTATCAGCCGTAATTACCACATCAACGCTGGCAAGTATAGCCAAAGAAGCCGTGCTTTTGGAAATTCGGTTGTATGAAGGCCCTACTTCGAGTTGCTCGCCAGAGGCAGTCAGCGCATAAGGAGCCCATGTTCCTCCAACAATTTTTTCATAATATTGGAGTGCATCCCATGGATCATCATTGGTCATATCCCAGTCGTTAAAACGGACATTCTGGTCATCTTTATAAACCCCAGACCTAATCCAGTTGAGTGGACTTCCGGGAACATCAAAATCTGGAATACCGGAGAGCCACATTTTTGAACTATCCTGATATTTCAATTCTGATCTTATAAAACCATTATTTACCGATGTAGATTCTCCCGGAAATACAATCTGTTCGATACTAACCGAAATACCTAATTCAGGAATAATCTGCTCGTTCCTGATACTAATAATCGTATCAGAAGGATATGAATTCCCCTCTTCATCAGTTAACACCCATTTTGCCCGAGAGATTTTTGTTGAATCACCAGCCGGTGAAACAACATTTGTAAACTTAATAGTAAATGTTCCTTCCTTAACATTGAGGGGGTCAACAACTTTTACTTTAATTGGCCCCATATTTTTAACGTAGGTAGGATTGTAAACTATTGGATAATTATCGTCGCCAAATTGATTGGTTTCACTAACAGGATCTTTAGATAATACATCAGCAATACTTTCGGGTTTCATTTCAAGTTCGGTACCACCATTACCTTGCCCTTGTAAACGGGTAATTTCAAAACCATCACCATAAGCAGCATTCAAAGTAACACCACTTACTTGTTTATGAGGAATAGCAGTATAGACTTTAATATTTTTCCGTCCTGCAAGATAGGTCCGTTTCTGACCGTAAAGACCATTTACAACTCCTGGTTCCTGCGAATATGGAGAATACTCATTAAAGGCATAAGCTATTGCAAGGAAATAATACTGTTTATGATTAACCAACTTTTTATCTTTATCCGCAAATAAGTCTTCAGAAATGATAAATGAATGGTTAATACCTTCATCACCACCTGTAACCTCAATTACAGGCACACTACCACCAATTGATTGGTCATAATTATAATTAACAAGTTTGGTAATTCCGTTCTTTTTATCGAATTGAGCTGTCAGACGGACAAGGTCAGCATCTTTTAAACTTTCGACACTTACATCGGCACGACGTAATTGGAAAATCTGATAACCTTCAAATGCGTATCTCTTTAAAGAATCAATAACAGCAGCAGGTTTCGGAATGGAATCTTCCAATAACTGAATATTTGGATCAATCTCAGAATAACCTTCGTTATAATTATTTGAGCCTTTTCTGTTTGAAATGAAAACAATAAGCTGTCTGTCCATCTCAAGAAAACTCAAATCAGGAGCACTCGGGCCATCAAGAACTTTAAAACAGTTATCAAATAAGGCCTGGCATTTATCATCAACAACTCTCAGCAACTGAACAGATGCCCATGGACCACCGGAAGTGGCGCGTGCCCATGGAATACCGACGGTAATATAGTTAACAGCACCCGGTAAGAGGTTAAAAGGACCTGCTGACTGCATAAAACGACGGTCATAAGGGTTATTATTCGCAGCGACTTCATTCCAGAATTTTCCATTCTGATTCCATCCAGCATTTGGTGGTTGACCACCAGTTCCCCAGTTGCATGGGTCGGTATCATCGGGAAACATAAAATCGCAATCAGGACCATCTGCATCAGGAAAGTGGGCGTTTCCACCATATTGCATTTTTGTATTATCCTTCCAGATACCTCTTAAGAAATTATAATACTCCGGTGCAATTGAAGGATCGCAGGTGGGGCCGCCACCACAGTTATCGTGATAAACAAACCTACGCATACCAAAACGTTCATTATCAGCAATACCATCTTCAAAATTAACTCCGTTAATACTGACGTCACATAACTGAATTCTTGTTGTTGTGTCGCCGGTTGTTGGGTTAATGACATACTGATATTTTGGGTTATCAATTCCATCAGGGTCCATGTAAGGTCCCTGGAAAAAGTCAACTCCAATAGCCGGTGGCTGAACACCATAAGCTTCGGGTTGGCCGGTTCCATCAATCGAAACACCATTATAACAGTAACCTAATCCTCGATTTACATCACAACCAACATAGTCATCGTAAGAATATCCAAGGTCAGTATCAACCCACTGGCTAAAATAGGTGCCAGTTAAAGTAAAGGTTGAACGGTTAATAATTTCATAACTATAAAATGTCATGTTATTAATTTCATCGTTGGTGGAGAAAGCAAAGGCTTGTCCTCTGATTTCCATACCAACCGGAGCACCTGTTGTTTCGGTATGAACATTACCTTTATCGTTAAAAACCCACCAAAGTGTTTGGTCTCCTTTGATAACCTGATCTGACAAAATCCCAAATCTCCAGTTTTCAGGATCATCCGGATAATAATAATCAGCACTCATTGTAGGTGTTAAAGTTTTACACAAACTATTATCAACATCATAATATGGATAATCACCCTGATTAGGATCATAGTCACCATCGCCATCATTATCAAAGAAAGGAGCAAGATAATAGCTTTGATTTTTAGATACATCACCATGAGCAGGCCATTCGGCAATAGATTGTGGAATACTATAATCCGGGAATTCTTCGGCTCTGTTCGTGCTACCCCACCAGGCAAGATAATCATCAACCTCAAGTCGGGTCATTTTAAAGAACTTGTCGTATTGTGAACAGGTTTCATCATCAACCGAAGCTGTACCGTCAATAGAAAGTGGACCAGGCCAGTAATCATCACCACTGGCACGATACCTTTGTCCTGCAAGCTTCAACTGCCCGTTAACGTCAACTCCTCCAATCCAGAGAGATGCGGAGAACATTGAGGTTTTCAGGGTGTTTCCAGGAACGTAGTACTGAGCTTTATCGAAGTTCCACCACATGTCACCGCCTGTATTAATACGGCAACGTACATTGTTGATATCCAAAAAAGCAAACGAGGCTCCTGCTGAACATCCGGCAGCACCCGACTTAATATTTTGGGTATTCTTTAGATTTTTTTCTGTGATTAACTTATCTGCAAAGCTTCCCTGAATGGTCACTGTGAGTGCCAGGAAAATCAGCAGAGGTCGTAATATGTTCTTCATATTTATCATTGTTTTTTGTTTCGCAGATTCTTTCTAATATCTTGCTTTCAATTAAAAATTAAAGATAACACCTAACCTGATTTGGCGAGGATTGCTGTAGTTAAATGGAGTGTTCATCCGCAAACTGTACATATCACGATAGGCCTGTGGATCGAGCTGTGTATTAATATTTTCCTGCCATTCAGGTGCTGAAAGGTATCCATCGTCGTTTGCGCTACCTGTTGCAGCATAAACGCCGGTAATGTTTTTCGTGTCTAACAAATTTAGCACCTGAAGATAAACATTTAAGTAGGTATTTGACTTAGGATTACTTGTCAGATTAATGTCTCTGTCTAACCTCATATCAACTCTGAACTGTCCGGGAAGCCTGGAGCCATTAATTGATCCTTCAAGCAACTGACTTCCACCTGTAGCGTATGTTCCAATGATATTTGATGAACGGGTGTAAGGTGTTCCTGATCCGCCGCTTAGCGTAAAGTTGACACCGGTATTTTTTAACCATTGGGTCGTTTTTACCTGGTCGGTACCTTTAACTTTTTTTGTTGAGGAAGGTCCAAAATAGTCTTTCCCTTCACCAAACCGATAATCGAAACTAATGTTAAAAGCATGCCTTCTGTCCCAATTGAGTGGGAAAATTGTCCTTAAATTTGGTAGTCCTGCATTTACCAGAGCAGCTGCTGTAGTAGAACTTGAACCTGTTCCATCAGCAAATTGTAGTGTGTAACTAAACCTGGCCCTGACATTACTGGTTCGGCGTAAATCGTATTCAAGTGTTAACCCCTTTACTGTTCCAAAGTCGATGTTATTATAAGAATAGTATTGATTTGAACCTCCGGTGTAAGCGCCTGTAAAACGATAATACTGGATCTGGTCACGCATTTCCTTATAAAACGTCGAGATGGTTAAAGAAGAACTATTGCTTATCTTTTGTTTAAATCCTAATTCATAATCAATTGATTTGGTAGGTTTTAAATTTGGATTACCAATACTTTGTTGCTTTGTAATGTAGTAGTACTGCGTTGGATCCATCCTGAGTTGTTCAGTTGGCCTTTGTGTAAGAATATCGTAATGTGCATAAAACAAAGCCTCATCCGAAATTGGGAAAGAGAAAGAAATACGTGGCATTACACTGATCTGCGGATCGTAATCTTTAAATACTTCCGGTCCAACTTCGTTCTGTTGAGGATTTACAAGGTATGGAGTTATACCATTTCCGGCATCAAGAACACCAGGATCCTGCACAATCGAACCAGCTTCATTATACCAAACACCTTCTTCGCGGTATCCTTTAATCTCTGTCGGGTTATCCTTATTATCAATGTAAACGATAGCGTTTCCACTGATGTTATCAGGATGATTTACAGGCTGTCCATTGATAGTCTTTACTTCGTCGGCAGTGTAGGCTGAATAGAACAAATAAGGATCTTTTAACACCATTTGGTTGGCATCAAAACGGTCAACGCGAACACCCACATTAAATACAAGGTCATCAAAAGCAAATTTATCCTGAATAAAACCTGCCATGTAAATCGGTTCAAAGGCACCGATATCACGCGTAAACTGTTCACGATTTATACCATCAGTGGTTGTCTTTGTAAAAAAGTCGTCAAAGGATGGCCGCGAAGTACTTTTATTTCCGTAAGGATCATAACCATAATAATAAACATAGCTAACTCCTTTATTCAACAATTCATCCGGGCTAAACATATCAATCGAAAGTCCGCCATTAACAGGCATATCTTTGTGTAATTGTCCGTTTTCATCATAATAATTAATGGTTCTGGTATTTACATCATAAGAATCAATATCCAGCCAATCGGTTCCATCGAGCGACAAACCAAGCTTTTTCCTGAGGTTAATATCAAAAACCCGTTGCTCCACCTGGCTGTACAAACGATCATAATTAATTGTATCCTGGAATACTCCATCAATTGAAACGATATGTGGGTTTGTTAAATCTAACTGGGCAATATGTGTGTTGGTAATTAAACGCATCAATCCCCAAAGATTTACCGGGCCATAACCATACCCCCTGTCACTGCGCTGTTCGTATTGTAAACCAAATTCGAAAGCATGATTACCGATGTCAGCTGAGGCATTAGCACTTAACGAAACCTGGGTATTATCAGTTACCTGATACCCGTTATATTGTGTTCCAACGTTTGTCCAAATACCATAAACATTATCAGGTGACTGACCATTAAGAAGACCTCCATACAATTGAACCTGATTAGCGTTGAGCCAATTTCCTGTGGTTGGAAAACGCCAATCGCCTTTATCAGGGTATAATTCATAATATTGTTCGGTGTAACGGGCTACAACCGGATTAACATTTGCCGCCTGGAAAGTAAAGGCAGTGTCCTGCCAGTTATTTTGCAGCCAAACATTGTTGTAAACGTTTCCATTAACGGTGTCAGAACCTAATTCATACGAACGTTGTTTATAGGTTTCAAATTTCCCCAGATAGCCATAGTTAAAGATATCACCTTTATGGGTATCGTCCTCAACCACCTGATGAAACTTTGAATAATCGGCCTGAATGGCATAGTAAACATTCTTAACTACCGAACTGGTTTCTTTATCTGTTGCGAAACGTTGTGTAAACCTTCCAAAAACCCGCCAGGTATTGTTGTTAACATGAGGGTTATTTTCATAATTAAAAAGTGACCCGGCATATTGGAAAGCTTTATAGTCCTGATAATTAAACGAACCTCCAACGGTCAGGCCTACCGTGGATGAAGCTCTGAGGTCAATTTTCCCAGAAACACTTACATCAGTTGCTTCAGTGTTTAGCGTACTGAAAATTGATTCAGTGTTTTCTTTACGAGTATAAAGTGAATTATTGTACAACCCAAAACCTGTTCCGGTAACGCGTTGCGGGTTTTCCTTAAGAATGCTAAGATAATCATCTTTGAGCTTGTCGATTGTTCCTTTTGCTGAGGGAGCACCATCCTGACGATAGGTTACATCGCCAGCGAGGAAATAACCAAGAATTGAGGTCTTGTTATTATTCTCCTTTTTCGAGAATAACGGTCCCTGAACACTAAATCCCAAGCGGTTATAACCATATTTATCCAGAAACTGCGAAGTCTGCAACTCAAATCCAGCTCCAAACTCTCTTGAAGGTCCCTTTGTAGTTACACTGATAATACCACCGGTGGCATCGCCATACCTGGCAGGCATCCCACCAAGGATAACAGAAACCTGCTCGATGGATGATTCGGGAAGTGCACCAGAACCCATAACGCGCATACCGTCAATGTAATATACTGTTCCGTCGCCACGCTGACCGCGGATACTAATGCTTCCTCCATCAGCATCTGAATAAACACCTCCAACGGTTGTAGCAATTGAAGATGCTGAACGATTCGGCATTTTTTCGATTTCTTCAGAGGTAACAGTAGCTCCCGAAGTAGTTTGGTCCTTTTGAATCAAAGGAACCTTGTACTCGATAACTTCAACGGTTTCAAGCGTTTCGGCTGTTACACCAAGCAAAATATCCTGGAAGGTGATTTTGTCGCCTCCTACAACTACATTGGAAATTTCCTTGGTTTGATAACCCACGAAGGATGCCCTAACATTGTAAGTACCAGGTGTTAACGGCTTGATGACATATTTACCATCAAAGTCGGTTGTACTACCTGTGACAAGGTCACCTCCTGAAAAAACAGCCACATTGGCATACGGGATTGGCTCTTTTGTGTCCTTATCCAGGACTTTCCCCTGAAGTGCTCCTGTTTGTGAATACACAAACAGCGTTGATGCGAAAACAAGACTAAAAGTTAAAAGTAAATTTCTTAACATACCATATAGTTTTATGTTAGATTACATATTGTGCTAAAGGGCGGTAAAAATACTAATAAAAAAAAGTACCAACCAAACCTTTTTGCGAACACCACTTTATTTTGATTTCCCTTTAAAATGCATACTTCCTGTTGAGAATTTCTGAGTAAATTACAGCTTTGCGAAGATTAAACCCTTCCCATAAATCAGCTCTATCTTCCTCCTCAATAAAAGCACAGGCTGCATTTGCATCACCAGTACGATAAGCTTCTTTATCGTCGGTGACAATTATTTGTTGCTGCCATGCTGATTGTTGCGAAGTCTCAACATTGGAATATTTCTGATATCTGTTCTCATCTGAAACAGCTGGCTCCGGAATTACCTCAAGGGATTGTGGGCCGTTTTGAGGTATTTGTTCTAAAGTCTGCTCTTCTCCGAGTAAAAATTCTTCTATGGTTTTTCTAAAATCAGGCTGTGATGGAACTTCGGCACTTTCTTCTCTTTCAGTAAAAACTGGTGTTGATTGCTCAGGCATAGTTCCAGCCTGCTGCTCGATATTTCGTGCAGCTTGCTGGCGTTTCTTTTTTTCACTTTGTTTGTAAAAAGAATAACCTAACCAACCAATTACCAGAAGAAAATATATAAAATCGTCCATCTTACCCAAAAATATTTTTTGAACAAGTAAAAGTATAGTAACCAACAAATAATTTAAAGAAACAATCAGTTAACGGTTTTTAACAATCAGTTTTCGGTTTTAACGAAAAATGCTAAATTCCAGCCACTTTTATCGTAATTTTCGTCTAAAGACATCAACAAACAACCATGCAGGTAGGCAAGGAAAATTTATTCGATCGTCATTTTTTCAAAAAAAATACAGTGATTGAATAAAAACTTAAAATGATCTGTGAGTATCTGATGCAAAAAACTTCTTACAAATTATTAATTATTTCCATAATTGCTTCTTTTTTCCGACGCGATACCGGAATTTTACTGTCGTCGGTCATAACAATGAACCCGCCATCATTTTTCATGTATCCTTTAATGTATTTAGCATTAATCAGATGCGATTTGTGAGGGCGGATAAAATTATGATCTTTAAGCAAATTTTCATTTTCCTTTAATGTTTTCGAAACAAGCAATTTTTTCCCACCTACAAATAAAAATAATGTGTAATAATTATCTGATTCGCAGCGGATAATGTCATCAACTTTTATAACATGAATTTTTTCGGATGTAGATAAAATTATCTTGTGCGATTCGCGGGAGGTCGCTTTTATGTTCTCCAGCAAAACATCAATATTTTTACTCGAATTGTTTGATTTAGCAGTTTTCCGTTCTTCAACTTTCCGCACTGCTTCGATCAATTCCTCAGGAACAATGGGCTTTAACAGATAATCGAGCGCACTGTACTTAATTGCTTTGATGGCATATTCGTCGAAAGCCGTAGTAAATATTATTTCGAAATTAATTTCGCCAACCTCTTCAAGTAGCCTGAAACCGCTACCATCGCGCATTTGTATGTCGAGAAAAATTACATCAGGCTGTTGTTGCCTTATCATTGCAATTCCGGATTGCACACCTTCGGCTTCGCCCAGGATCAGTACATTTGTACAATACCTGTCGAGCAGCCCAACAAGTGCGCTTCTCGATTTTTTCTCGTCCTCGATGATTACTGCCTTAACCAATTGCCTGTTTAGTGTTAAAATTTAATGGGTCAAATATCAAAAAAATAGTTCAATACCCCAGCAATTTTTAAACGGCTGACCTTAATTTTTAGCAATTATAAATAATATCCGGCTAAATTTCCTGGAACAGAATGACCAGTTCGACCTTTGTTCCGGTGCTGTTTCCTTCATTGTCGGTGAGATCGGTAACTTTAACTGAAAACTTCTGATTAAGATTTTGATTTAATATTTCGAGCCGCTCTTTTGTGATCAACATTCCTTTGGCGCGGGTATCCAACCCTGATTGCTTTTTTATTTCCATCGCTTGTTGCCTGCCGATGCCATCATCCT
>CAIYZW010000753.1 GCA_903930725.1 uncultured Bacteroidota bacterium | reverse complement strand
TTTCGCCACATCACTTTCGATGGTTATCAATGTTACATCAAACTGTACATTTTTGGCTAAAACATTGCCCAAAGCCGTGGCAATAGCTCCTGCGCCTATAAAAAAAATTTTCTGCATTTTGATCAGTATTTCAGTTTTAGCTAACGTTATTTTGGCAAAAGAAACCGGCAGTAATAATACAAAATTATTTTGAAAGGAACTTTGGAGCCTTTCTTTTACTTTCTGTTGGAAACCTGCTTTTCTATTGAGAGGCCAAGGGTTAAAAGCCCTGTGGGCTTGTGTTACCGGGATAAAACATGGTTCTGATTTTCAAAAGAATATGGCTTTATCCGGGCAGCATTCAGACTTATTTTTTTCGGTACATTCCCACCAGATAGCCACTCGTGTATTTTGAATTGAACCTGCGCAGAAACTGCATCCGGAACGAAAACAATACCATCAAAATCCTTACAAAGTTGTGAATCAGTTTGTTGCTTATGGTTTTTACTTCCAGCTTTTTCATATTCAAAGGCTCAAATCCTCCGATATAACCTACAAACAATGGTTCAAGAGGAAGTTTTTCGGTAAACAACTTCCAGTTTTCCAGATCCATGGTTTTCATATTGTGTGTTTGCTCAATTGAAGGAGCCAGTCGTTGCAGAACTTTACGGTAAATGCCACTATAATTCGGGACACCAAGCAGTAAAATCCCACCTGGTTTCAATAAATCCAGATGACAGGCAACCACATTTACAGGCTCATCGAAATGCTCGATAAATCCCAACGAATAAACAATGTCGAATTTTGGAAGATCGGAGTTATCGGCAAACAGATCCCGCTCAAATACTTCTACCGGAATTCCGGCCTTTTCAAAGGTTTCCTGGGTTTGTTTATTCCCAACGTTAGAATAATCGAGCGAAAATGCGCTATATCCAAAGTGCCGGGTGAGGTAAAGAAGATAATGGCCGTAAGCACCTCCAACTTCAAGGATAGTAAGCCCGGGGGTTGCAGGCAGGTGCCTATCAAAAAACCTGAGTATCTCCTTTATTAGGAGACTTGTTTTTTTTTTACGATTCCCCGGTTTGCCTTCCCAGTAATTCTCCCAAAAAGTCTGGCCGGTGAGTTTGGTATCATTCATTTTGAAATGGAAATTAAATTGTGCAGGTTGATAATCATAGCAAAGATAGAACTTTATCTTAATTTTGCCGGTGATACGAATTTTAACCAAATCTGTTTTTATGGAAATTGCCAATAAAAAAGTCTTAATTACCGGTGCCGGAGGATTTATCGGGAGCCATCTTGTCGAGGAATTGCTTGGATTGAATTGCCAGGTTAAAGCGTTTGTTCATTACAACTCGTTTAACCGTTGGGGTTGGCTCGATACTTTTCCAAAAGATAAATTAAAACAAATCGAAATTTTTACCGGCGACATCCGCGACCCAAACGGAATGACCGAAGCCATGAAAGGTGCCGAGGTAGTGTTTCATCTTGCCGCACTCATCGGAATTGCATACAGCTACCACTCTCCCGATGTTTATGTTGACACAAATGTG
>CAIYZW010000752.1 GCA_903930725.1 uncultured Bacteroidota bacterium | reverse complement strand
CACATTTTAATGCAACCCACCGGTTGAATAACCCCAACTGGACCGACGAAAAGAACGAAAAAATATTCGGAACATGCAACAATCCGAACTATCACGGCCATAATTACAATCTTATTGTAAAGGTTAAAGGAGAGATTGATCCAGATACTGGTTACGTAATGGATATGAAGCATTTAAAGGAAATAATAGACGAGCATATCGTGAGCAGGTACGATCATAAAAACCTCTACCTCGATGTTGATGATTTTAGTGATTTGAACCCAAGTGCCGAAAATATCGCAATCAAAATTTGGGAAATTCTTCGGCAAAATATTGAAACGAAATTCGACCTTTCGATAGAATTGTATGAAACCGAACGCAACTTTGTGGAATGCGACGGATCGTAGATTTCGATAACATGCACATAATTCATGAAAATATTTAAGGACTAATTTAACAGGTAACCCGTTCATTTAGTGTAATTAAGAAAATGAATTCTATTTCAGGCAAAATACTGTCAGGCATTCTGATCATTCCAATCAGGTTTTATCAGGCGGCAATTTCACCATTTACACCCGCCGCCTGCAGGCATATTCCGACCTGTTCCGAATATTCGGTTGAAGCCCTTAAACGAT
Organism: uncultured Bacteroidota bacterium; assembly: GCA_903930725.1. Lineage (GTDB taxonomy): Bacteria > Bacteroidota > Bacteroidia > Bacteroidales > 4484-276 > CAJATL01. The sequence continues at coordinate 1,555 of CAIYZW010000752.1, read as the reverse complement.
TTGGTCCTTTGCGAGGCAGCTGGCTTGCGCTAAGGCGAATTGGGCGCTGCAATCCGTGGGGAACTTCCGGTTTCGATCCTGTTCCAAAATTTCTGATAAAAAAAAGTAATCTGATGAAAACGATGAATAAAATTGAAAAACCTTTAACATCTGATCGCTTGAAACAGCATCAGTTATTGGCCATTATTACATTGATAATCATTACATTCGCCTCATGTAACCAGGCCGGATTAAAGGAGCAAAAAGCAAGCGATACAATCCATGTGATGGTGAGCATCCTGCCACAAAAATATTTTGTCGAACAAATTGCGGGAAATAAGGCAGTAGTTTCCGTTTTGATTCCACCGGGCTCAAACCCCCATGTTTACGATCCCACACCTCGCCAGATGGAGGAAATATCGCGTACCGAAATTTATTTTATGATTGGTTATCTGGGCTTTGAACAGGTGTTAAAAAGTAGCCTGATTGACAATTACCCCAATCTCAAAATGTACAATCAAAGTTCCGGAGTTAATTTGATGGGACATGAAGGCGAAGCCTGCGAACATGCCGAACATCAACCGGATGAATCCGGAATTGACCCGCACACCTGGCTTTCGCCAAAAAATGTGCTGGTTATGGCAAAAACAACTCTGGATAATCTTATCGAAAACTCACCCGAAAACGCTCAGGCTTTTACCGAAAACTACGAGCAATTCATTCGTAAAATTAACCTCCTTGATTATAAAATTGACAGCATACTTGAAAATTTACCAAGCCGTAAATTCATGATTTTTCATCCTTCGTTAGCCTATTTTGCCAAAGATTACAACCTAATCCAGATTCCAATCGAATTTGAAGGAAAAGAACCTGCACCGGCACGACTAAAAGATGCTGTGGCTGCTGCAAAATCAAGCGGCATCCATGTAATTTTTATCCAAAAAGAATTTGATGCCGAAAATGCAAAAATTATTGCCAACGAAATTCAGGGAAAAGTGGCGCAGATAGACCCTTTATCCGCTGATTGGGAAGAAAACCTTATTCAGATTGCCCAAAGTATCAAGGATTCGTTTTATGACACAAACCAAAATTAAAGTTTAATGACACCTATTATCGAATTAAAATCGGTGAGTGCCGGGTATGAAGGTGAGATTATCCTGAAAAATGTAAATCTTACCATCAACGAAAACGATTTTATTGGGGTAATTGGCCCTAACGGCGGCGGCAAAACAACGCTGGTAAGGGTAATTATCGGATTGTTAAAACCACAATCCGGAGAGTTGATTTTTCATCACCAGAATATTGGCAGTAATGCCCGAAAATCAATTGGTTATCTTCCTCAAATAAACAAAACGGACAATAAATTCCCAATTTCGGTTATTGATGTGGTGCTTTCAGGACTTGCCGACCGCAATAATATTTTCAGACGTTTCAATAAACCAGAAATTTCGAAGGCACATCAAATCCTCGAAAATATGGGGATTGACCACCTTGCTAAAAAAAATATCGGCGAACTTTCGGGAGGGCAAATGCAGCGGGTTTTTCTGGCAAGAGCCATCATTTCGGAACCAAAACT
>CAIYZW010000751.1 GCA_903930725.1 uncultured Bacteroidota bacterium | reverse complement strand
TCAAGTTTAAACTGTGGCGAGCCTGCATTATACGTCGAATAAATCCTTTTTATTTCGGGACGTTTTTGTGCCGCAGCAATAAATGCCCTAGTTTGCTGCTCGAGGTATTTTGGAGAATTTCCGGCCCTGTCCTGCAACATCATGCTAAACCCTGCCGCCGCACCCAGTCCCTGGATAGCGGGCGGTCCAAAGGCCATTACCGTTGCATTGGTAATTTGTGAACCAAAAATTCTATTCAATTTATCTGCAAGTTGTTTTGCCGTCATTGCCCTTTCTTCCCAGGGTTTTAACGAAACAAAAATAAATCCGTTGGAGGGTAAATTTGAACCGGTAAGTAAACTAAAACCGTTTACTGTTGTATATGAAAGAATGGCTTCCTCTTTTGCCAGGATTGCCTCAACTTTAACAGCAGCCTCGTCGGTACGTTGTAATGAAGAAGCAGGAGGAGTGCCAATGTTAACAAGGATATATCCCATATCTTCTTCAGGAACAAAACCAGAAGGAACCTTTAATCCTAACAATCCGGCAACAATTATCACAACTACAAGTAAACCAACAACCCGGAATGATTTACGTGCAAAAAAACCTGCACCACCCAAATAGCCGGTTGTTACACTTCCGAAAACTTTATTGAAACCACGGTAAAACTTAGGTAACAAACCTTTTTGCTGATCAAGGGGTTTGGTTGGTTTTAGCATCATTGCGCATAAAGCCGGGCTTAACGACAAGGCGCTAAAAGCTGAGAAAGCAACCGAAACTGCAATGGTGAGCGCAAACTGCTGATAAAACCTGCCGGTAATACCAGGCGTCATCGCAACGGGAACAAATACTGCAATTAAAATAAGGGCAATGGCAATTACCGGTCCTGAAACTTCCTTCATGGCTTGTATGGTAGCCTCTTTTGGTGTTTTGCCATGTTCGATGTGGTGCATAACTGCCTCCACCACCACAATGGCATCATCAACTACAATCCCGATGGCAAGCACCAATCCGAGCAACGACAAAGTATTAATTGAGAAGCCAAGTAACGGGAATACAGCAATGGCACCCATCAACGAAACCGGAACAGTGATTAAAGGAATAAGTGTTGCCCTCCAATTCTGAAGGAAAATAAATACAACCAGAATTACGAGAATAATGGCTTCAAACAGTGTTTTAATAATATCATCAATCCCGGCAGTAATGGCGAGCGTGGTATCGAGCGATTCCTGATATTCGATATCCTGAGGAAACCGTTGCGACATTTCTTTCATTGCTGCCTTTGCTGCTGCCGCAACTTCCAGTGCATTGCTGCCCGGCATCTGATAAATGGCTATTGCAGCGGCTGGCTGTCCGTTTCTGCGGGTCGTTGTGCTGTAGTTTTCCGTTCCCAGTTCGATACGCGAAATATCGCTTAACAATACCTGCGACCCATCTTCTTTGCTCCTTACAATAATCCGCGAAAATTGTTCTTCCGTAATCAGGCGATCCTGCAAGGTGGCGCTGTATGTAAATTCAGTCCCTGCTGGTGCTGGCTCGGCTCCGAATTTTCCACCGGGGCTTATCATATTTTGCGCGTTAAGTGCATTTTTTACATCAGCAACTGTTACACCAAGTTTACTCATCTGGCTGGCTTTTAGCCAGATTCGCATAGAGTAAAAACCTCCAAAGAGCGAAACTTCACCAATACCTTTGATCCTGGCCAGGGCATCAACCACATTAATGTTTGCATAATTGTTCAGGAAAATTGCATCATATTTTGGGTTGTTCGAAGTAATCGTAAAAAGCAACATGGGAAACGATAAGGATTTCTTGATGGAAACCCCCTGTTGTTTCACACTTTGAGGCAGGAAAGGTTCTGCCTGCTTTTCCTTGTTTTGGGTAAGCATATTGGCATTATCGAGGTCGGTGCCCACATCAAAGGTTACTTCAATTGTACATGCTCCATCAGAAGTATTGATTGATTTCATGTACAACATGTTTTCCACCCCGTTTACTTTCTGTTCGATGGGTGTGGCAACTGCCTGTTCAACATTTATTGCGTTTGCACCTGTAAAACTGGTGGTGATTTTTACCATTGGCGGAACAATATCCGGATATTGGGCAACAGGTGTGGTTTGCAGTGCGAGGTAACCAAGAATCACAATAATGATGCTTATTACCATAGCAACTATCGGTCGTCGGACAAAAAATTCTCCCATAATATTTACTTTCTATAAATTAATTATTAGGTGTTGCTTTGTTGCCGGGCATACCGGGTTTCCAATCTGTAGCTTTAGGAGAAATGACAGTGCCGTTTCGTAATAATTGCGTACCGCCAAAGGCGATTTTATCGGTAGCAGCCAAACCATCTTCGACAATATAGGCATCTTTATAAGTAGGCCCTGTTTGAATTATTTTAAGCTGCACTTTATTGTCTTCGCCTACCACATAAACCTGGCTGATTCCCTGCATTTCGATTACAGCACGCTGAGGTACAAGCAAAGCATTTTGGCGTACATCGGTTACTACCAATATTTTAACATATTGCCCGGGTCTGAGTAATTTATCGGGATTCGGAAATGCCGCTTCAAAGGTCATGGCGCCTGAAGTTGGGTCAATCTGCCTGTCGGCGAAACTTAATGTTCCGGTTTGTGGATATGTTGAACCATCGGAAAGTTTTAAAGTTATTGATTTACCAGCACCTTTAAGTGCCGAATTTTCACTGCTCACTTCCCTGAAAATACGAAGGTATTCCTGCTCGCCGATTGTAAAGCGGGCACGCATTTCGCCCAAATCGGAAATAGTATTCAAAACCGACATTGCCCCTGGTTGCACATAATCGCCAACCCTGACTTTCGATATCCCGATTAACCCCGAAATTGGTGCTGTAATCCGGCAGTATCCCAATTTGATTTTTGCATTTTCGAGTGAAGCCCCGGCAGCTTTAATCGAAGCGGAGGCGGCATCGTGGGTGGCTCTGGCTGCTACTAATTCGCGCTGACTGACAGCATTAATTTTAGCGAGCGGTTCGATCATATCAAGATCAGATTTTGCTTTTGCCATTTGAGCCTGCGCCTGCGCCAGCGAAGCTTCTGCTTCACTAACTTTAGTCTGAAAAGGCAATGGATCAATTGTATAGAGCAATTGTCCTTTGTTAATGAGGGTTCCTTCCTTAAAATTCAGGCTTAGAATTACGCCATCCACCCGGGGATTTATCTGAATGTCAGATTGCCCATAGGTTTGCCCGGTGTATTCCGACTCGAGCCTGACATCCTGCTGCACAACATTTGTTACGGAAACTTCGAGTGCCGGAGCCGGAGGAGGAGTTTTTTTTCCTCCGCACGAAAAAAGCATTACAACTAACGGTAATGCCAGCCAGATGATAATAGTTTTCTTCATAAGTGAGTTAATTATAAAAATAATTGAATGTATTGATTTAATGTTGATTATCTAATCTGATTGTGATTACTGATGAAAAAAATATTTAAACCATAGCAAAGAAAAGAAAATTAATGATGTAATCGTCACAGATTTTAATATTTCCAGGCCGAAACAACTGTTTTAATTCCCGATAGATTACCTGATTACCTGTGATTTCTCGATGCCGGCTAATCGTCCTGCAAAAACCCCTTCCTGCAATTCTCGCTATACTTTTACTGATACTTTCAGTAAATGCCTTTGTTTGAGGGCTGATTAATCCAATTAAAACCCTTCTGAGTAACCTTTTCAGCAACTTCACCAGCGATCATTATCAACATTTCGTTAGTTGCTCTTTCAATAATAATTACTTTTGATTTTGGAACTAACTTAAAAAACTATGAAAATCAACAACATCATCATATCTTACGGTTTGAAACTAACAAAGGCATTATTGCTGCTTTTATTATTTACAGGTCTTTTGTTCCAGGGCAATTTATCCTCCCAAACCATTTCTGATGCAGAATTCGGAATACAGAATCCCGTGCAAAGTGCTGCCGATGTTAAGATTGATGGGAATGTGTTGTTCAAGGTTCAGGGCATTGCTTCCTATACTTCCGGACAACGCGCTGTTGCCATCAGCGAGCGGATTGAAAAAGTGGCTTCCAACGATTCGATTTCGACTGATTCGTTAAAAATAATCAGCAGCGACCACCGTATGATGATTTATGCCGGCGACGAATTTATAATGAGCATTTTTGATGTTGACGCCACAACTACCGGGATCAAAAGAGAAGTACTTGCTGATATTATTCTTCAAAAGATTGGCAAAGCTATTGATTTGCACCGAAATG
>CAIYZW010000750.1 GCA_903930725.1 uncultured Bacteroidota bacterium | reverse complement strand
TTTCAGGTACAACCCGGCGAAACTCAGACCTGATTTGCCTGACTTGTCGCGGATTTATAAAATTTCGTTTCCTGAAAAATTTTCAGTTGAAGAGGTTGTGATGGCATTTTCTTCCGACCCAAATGTGGAATATGCCGAATCCATCCCGCTTGGCCGCCTGGCCGAAGTCCCCAATGATCCAATGTACGCCCAGATGCAGCATCTGCCGCAGATCTGGGCTGAACAGGCCTGGGAAATTCACAAAGGCGAAAACGGTTCACAGGAAATTGTGATTGCTATCAACGATACCGGTGTGGACTGGGAACACGAAGACCTGACGAGCAATATCTGGCAAAATCTTGCCGAAGATTATGACAACGACGGCCATACCATCGAATTTAACGGCATACAATGGGTGTTTGATCCTGGCGATTTAAACGGCGTGGACGATGATGGAAACGGTTTTGTTGATGATTTGGTTGGCTGGAATTTTTTTACAAACAACGGCGATCCCAACCCTATACCGGGTAATTCCTATTTTGATCACGGCACACATTGTGCTGGTATTGCTGCCGGAGTTACAAACAACGGGACCGGCATCGCCAGCATAAGCTGGAATGTGAAAGTGATGGGAATTTGTATAGACAACAACAACACGATTCCTTTTGCTTATGATGGAATTATTTATGCCGCCGAAAACGGAGCTGACATCATTTCCAACAGTTGGGGCTCAGGTTTGAACTTTAACTATGCACACCAGGAAGCAGTTTCGTATGCAACAGGGCTTGGCAGTATCGTCCTTGCCGCAGCCCATAACCAGAATGAAACATTTCTTGTCTATCCTGCAAATTACCAGAATGTTATCTCCGTGGCCTCTGTCAGTGTTGACGACACCAAAGCGCCATATTCAAATTACAACCTGGCTGTTGATATTTCTGCACCCGGCGGTGGCCTGGATCCAGGCATTCTGAGTACCATCGTTGGAAACCAGTACGCCTATTTCCAGGGAACTTCCATGGCAACGCCTTTGGTGGCAGGTTGCCTGGGATTGCTCAAATCGTTCCGCCCCGACTGGTCCAACGATAAACTCATCACACAGGTTCTGGGAACTGCCGATAATATTGATTCGCTAAATCCAAATTATATCAACTTAATTGGAACTGGACGGGTAAATGCCTTCCGGATGCTTACTGAGGAAAATGTGCTGCCTTTCCTGAAATTAGAACTGGCTTCGGTTACTCCTGCGGATGCCAGCGGCAACGGCATCAATGAACCCGGAGAAAATGTTATGCTGAATTTCACACTGAAAAACTATGCCCAGGGTTTGGATGCCGAAAATGTGATTGTTTCCATTTCGTCTGATAATCCTGAAATCATAATCATCAACGAATCGAGCACTTTGACCATCCCGTCTGACACTACTTTTGCGATTATTGATCAGTTCCAGATACAGATAACACCTGACGCGAGCCCTGAAATTGCAAAATTTTCGCTTCATTTCGAAACGGATTCTCCCGTTTTGATGGGTCAGGATATGGTTTTTGATGTCCTGGTTGCTCCTTCCGGGATATTTGTACATGAAGGCGAAGCAAACACCCAGGATTACAGCGGAACTTTTATGGGCGGGTTTTTGGATCATCTCGGCTATGGTTACTGCTATGCCAATTCCTTTCCTTCATTGCTGGGTTTTGAAACGGCGTTTTTATCGTTTGGAAATCCCGGTGAAAACCTGAATAAGGGAACTCCATTTACCGAAAATCAATCACTGTTAATTCAACAATACCTCGAAAGTGGCGGAAAAATTTATCTGGAGATGGGCGGAATGTTTTATAAAATGTTCGCCGATCTTTTTCCTAACAGGATGGTGATGAAACAACTCTTTGGGGTGTATTCGTTTAATGGGATGATTGTTGAAAACCCGGTTGACACGCTTTTGGGGGTAGCAGGTACACCTACCGAAGGAATATTATTTGCTGGTTCAGATCAGATGGTAAACTGGCACATTGATAAACTAAACCCTGCATCCACGGCATTCATACCCTTTACCGAGCAGGATTACGGTAATGTAGCTGTTATGAATGATGGTTCGGCAACCTACGGCCATAAAACTTTTTATTCTGGTTATTCACTTGCCGAATTACACGACAGGAATGCAGAAAGTTCAAGATACAATGTGCTTTTGAAGACCATGGAATTTTTCGATTACACCTTACCACCGGGATATATTTTGTCGAATTTTATTACCGATAAAACCACCGGTGGGCCTCCTTTACAGGTTCAGTTTACCGATATTTCTCTAAGTGACCCTGCTTATCCGGTAAATTCGTGGTTATGGGATTTCGACAACGATGGAACGATTGAATCCGGTGAGCAAAATCCTGTCTGGACTTACAGCGAGCCTGGGTTGTACACCGTAAAACTAATCACCTCAAATGCTATGAAATCGGATACGCTGGTTATGGATGGTTTGATAAACGTAAATACCGGCTATCTTGTTTACGAAGGCGTTGCCGATGGCGTGGATTACAGCGGTACTTTTATCAGGGATTATCTTCAGGAAAACGTTTTCGCAGTAACTTACCGGAACACCCTTCCTGAGAGCCTTGACGGGTTTACAGCAGTTTTCCTCTCTTTTGGAAATTCAGGATCAGGAAGAACACAACTGAATGACCAGATGGCACTAACCATCCGTGAATACCTCGAAAACGGCGGTTACGTTTACCTCGAAGGTGGCGATGCACTGGGAAACGATCAGGCATCAAATACAACGTTGCTTAACCTTTTCGGGCTAATCATCACCACCAATGGAACGGGAGCAAATCCCATCAACAGCCTCGAGGGAAAACCTTCGGCCATCACCCACAACCTCATTTTCACAGGCAACAGCCAGCTTTCCAACGATTCTATTGATAAATATGCCCAATCCTCGAATGGTGTTGTGGCATTTGTCGAAAACGGCTACGGGACGGTGGCTGTTCAGCAAAACATTGGCGGTGGACGGCGAACTTTCTGCTTTTCGTATGCACTCTCACGGCTAACTGATGGTGAATTTCCCAACACGCGGGAAGAATTGCTGCAACGGATTCTCAACTTTTTCGACATTTATACCGGTGAGCCGGGATCAAAGAACTTCAATCAAATGTCGCTCAACATCTTTCCAAATCCGGGCACCTCTGAAATCGTTATCAAAATACCAGAAACAGCAAAATGCACTTGCTGCTCGGTTTCAATGATGGATCTGACAGGGAAGATAATTTATAAAGGACAATTTGCCGGTAACAATTTGAAACTGAATATCAGCTCATTGCAAAAAGGATTGTATTTTATTGAAATTACAGGCAACAATAGAACCTTTACAGGAAAATTCATAAAAAGTTAGTTTACGGTACCCGAAAAATTTGAACTTCAATCTATCTGGACGAAAAGATACTCAGAAACATCTTCATAGATGATGAATCTCACATGCACAACACCTTCAGAATCATTTTCGTAACAACTTGCGGCCAGTATTCCTTGCATGCCTTTTGGTGCAGCGCTGTTGATTATCTCCTGAAACCCATCAATCACGAACTGCTGGTAGAAGTGGTAAAACGTTCCAGCCAGAGGTTTGGTGAGCATTTTAACCTGCAAATGAAAGTTCTGGCGCAGAATAATAAATCTTAAAATAAGCAACACAAAAAGGTGATTGTCAAAACCACCGAAAACATACGTCTTCTTGTTTTAAAAAAGATCATTTCATGTGGTTCCGAAAGTTCCTACACTTTCATTTATACTGCCTGTGGCGAAAAAATCGAGTTTGCCAAAACCATCTTCGATTACGAAGAAATATTAGACATTAGTCGCCTCAACAGGGCTCACAAATCATAGCTGATAAACATCTGGCAGTTTTGGCGTTTTGAAAGTCAGGATGCATGCTTAACCGAGCAAGGAGATCAAAATCCCCGTAGCCTCCCAAACGCGGTATGAGTTGCTGCAATTATTTGAGAGGCTTGTGGAATGGTTAAAATAATTGGCCATGGATTTCATCCGAGCCGCTACCTTTGCCAAAAAAAAACTTTGCCATTCAACCCATTTCATATTGATCTTCCCGTAAGGGAAATTATCCCGGAGGTGCGGCAGCATTTGAGCGCCGAAAACACGCTCATTGTGAGCGCACCGGCAGGAGCAGGCAAAAGCACACTCATTCCCCTGGCTTTGATGGATGAACCCTGGTTGAAAGGTAAAAAAATCCTGATGCTGGAACCGCGGAGGCTGGCAGCTCGGATGATTGCTGCGCGGATGTCATTTTTACTTGAACAGGAGGTTGGGCAAACGGTGGGTTACCGCATCCGTTTCGAAAACCGGGTGAGCGCCGCCACACAAATCGAAGTGGTTACCGAAGGAATCCTCACACGTATGCTTCATGGCGACAACGCGCTGGAAGGCGTCGGGCTGGTGATTTTTGATGAGTTTCATGAGCGCAGCATCCATGCCGATGTGGCCTTAGCTCTTTGCCGGGAATCACAACAAATCCTCCGTCCCGACCTGCGGATTCTGGTAATGTCGGCCACCCTGGACATGCCGTCGCTCACTACCTTGCTGGGAGCCAAGGCCATCGAAAGCCAGGGAAAACAATTTCCGGTTGAAATCATTTACACAGGCGAAACCGATGAAATGGTTCTTCCTGACATGGCAGCACGGGTGGTTTTGAAGGCTGTCCGTGAAAACGAAGGCGACACCCTCGTTTTCTTTCCCGGAGAAGAAGAAATCCGCCGGTGCGAAGAAATCCTGAAAAACAACCTCGACCAATTCATGATTCATCCGCTGTACGGGCAATTGCCACAGTTTAAACAAAACGAGGCCATCGTTCCCGACAGGAAAGGACGCAGAAAAATAGTGCTGGCTACCTCAATTGCCGAAACCAGTCTTACCATCGAAGGGATAAAAATTGTGGTGGACACCGGTTTTGGCCGGGTTTCACGCTTTGACCCAAGGTCGGGATTGTCGAGGCTGGAAACCATCCGTGTGGCGCAGGATTCTGCCGACCAGCGTGCCGGTCGCGCCGGAAGGCTCAGCCCCGGTGTTTGCTACCGTATGTGGGCAAAAGCCAACCATCAAAAACGTCCCGCACAC
>CAIYZW010000749.1 GCA_903930725.1 uncultured Bacteroidota bacterium | reverse complement strand
GATCTTGGATGAGTAGGGAAGGGAGTGTAAACCTCCCGGGCAGACGATAAAATGAATACTAAGGCATGAAGTGATGAATACCGACTGGTTGATAGTTTACTATATGGTATCGTTAAATTTACTATATAGTAAACTATTTTATACCATATAGTAAATGAATGTTTACTATATAGTAAAATATTAAGATCACCCGACCCATCCAATGGTTGGTAACTACATATTGCATGAATGATCGTTTAAGCTGCGCTACATAGTACTGGCAAATCCGAGTTTCAATTTCCATATCTTTGCAACTTTTTAAGCTGAAAACAAGCGAATGAAATTTACAATCATAGCCAACGACTCAAAATCATCGGCACGTGCGGGCACTATCCAAACCGATCACGGCGCTATCGAAACGCCAATTTTTATGCCTGTGGGAACCGCCGGTACGGTTAAGGCTGTTCATATCCGCGACCTGAAAGAAGATTCAAAAGCACAGATTATCCTGGGGAATACCTATCATTTGTACCTGCGTCCCGGACTCGATGTATTGCGAGCTGCCGGTGGTCTTCATAAATTTAATGGCTGGGATAAGCCCATCCTCACCGATAGCGGCGGCTATCAGGTTTATTCGCTTTCGGCACAGCGAAAACTCAAGGAGGAAGGCGCTCATTTCAGGTCGCACATTGACGGCTCCAAGCATCTTTTTACGCCCGAAAGTGTGATGGAAATCCAGCGGACCATCGGCGCCGATATTGTGATGGCTTTTGACGAATGTACGCCTTATCCCTGCGAGTACGATTATGCTGCGAATTCGCTCGAACTGACGCATCGCTGGCTCGACCGCTGCATCAGCCATTTCGGTGCAACCGAACCAAAATATGGCTACAATCAGGCTTTGTTCCCGATTGTTCAGGGAAGTACTTTTATTAATTTGCGTAAGAAGTCGGCTGAGTTTATCGCCTCTAAAAATGCCGAAGGAAATGCCATTGGCGGATTGTCGGTTGGCGAACCTCACGAAATGATGTATCAGATGACCGAGCTGGTTTGCGGGATTCTTCCAAAAGATAAACCCCGCTACCTCATGGGTGTTGGAACTCCGGTAAATATTCTCGAAGGGATCGCCTCCGGAATTGATATGTTCGACTGCGTGATGCCCACACGCAACGGCCGAAATGGGATGCTTTTTACCAGCGAAGGCACGCTGAACATGAAAAACGAAAAATGGAAAGACGACTTTTCGCCGATTGACATTAACGGCAATTCGTTTGTTGACAGCCAGTACAGTAAAGCTTACCTGCGCCATCTCTTTATTTCGGGCGAATATCTGGCGCCGATGATTGCCAGCCTTCACAACCTTGCTTTTTACCTTTGGCTGGTAAACACCGCCCGCCAAAAGATTGCCGACGGAAGTTTTTCGGCATGGAAAGATGTGATGGTAAAAAAACTTGAGACAAAATTGTAATTTGATGGCAATGATTGAGTTTAGATAGCAATCGTTTTTTTATGAAAATCATTGATATTTACATCATCAAAAAATTCCTGGGGACGTTCTTCTTCTCCATCGCCCTGTTGTCGGTAATAATCATCGTTTTCGACCTTTCGGAAAAAATTGACGACTTCCTCGAAAAACAGGCCACGCTCAAGGGCATCGTTTTCGATTATTATCTGAATTTTATCCCGTTTTTCGTAAACATGTTCAGCTATCTCTTTACGTTTATTGCTGTAATCTTCTTTACCTCAAAAATGGCCCAAAATACAGAGGTCATTGCCATTTTAAGCAGCGGTATCAGTTTCCGCAGGTTCCTTTATCCTTACATGCTTTCGGCGGGTTTTCTGGCCATATTATCTTTTTATATGTCGAATTTCATGATCCCACACACCAACAAAGTGATGTGGGAATTTGAGAAGACGTTTATTAAAGATCCCATCAAAAACGAAAACATGAATATCCACATGCAAATCAGCCCGGGGGAGTTTGTTTATGTTGAGAGTTACAATAGTTTTACAGCCACAGGCCAGAAGTTTTCGTTAGAGAAATTTACGCCCGAAGGAACCCTGGTTTACAAACTAAACTCCGACAGGATTGCCTGGGACAGTGTTTCGGGAAGGTGGAGCATCAGGAATTATTATTTCAGAAAAATAACCGGCGATAAGGAATTTATCTCAAAAGGGCTGCAAATGGATACATTGATCAACCTTCGGCCGGAGGAATTTACCCTCGTTGCCGACGACATCAAAACTATGAATTATTTCGAGCTTAACGAGTTTATTAAGAAAGAAGAACTGAAAGGCTCGCCCAACATTCCAAAATATCTGCTCGAAAAATATAAACGCTACGCTTTCCCGTTTGCAACCATCATTCTGACGCTAATTGGTGTTTCGTTATCGAGCCGCAAAGTGCGGGGAGGAATCGGGATGCACCTTGGCATAGGCATCGGGCTAACTTTTACCTACATCCTTTTTATGCAGGTGAGCAATGTTTTCGCCACATTCGGCAATGTTTCGCCACTCCTTGCCACCTGGATTCCAAACATCATTTTTGGCGTACTAAGTATTTTTATGATCAGGATGGCGCCGAAATAACCGGAAGATTATGGAATTTAGATTTATGATTTTTCCGTTTTTTTTTAACGCTGACAGGTCCTTTGGACGCTGTCAGGTTAAGACGCGACCTGACCTTTCAGCGTCGTAAGACCTGGAAGCGTCAAAACCATAGAGTCACAATAAATCACAAATCATCCCTCTTAAAAAACCCTTCAACAATTTCCAAAAATTCCTGTGGTTTTTCGGCGTGAATCCAATGACCGGCACCTTCGATGGTTTTGATGTCGGCTTTGGGAAAGTTGCGGTAAATCTGGTCAAAATCCTCATACTTCACGTAATCGGAGTTGCCACCTCTTACAAAAAGTGCCGGTTTATTAAAGATTTCTTTCGATTGAATACCTTCAAAAATACCATCCATATTCAGGTTGATCGCCTCAAGGTTTAATCGCCAGGCAAACTGTCCGCTTCGCTCGCGGCGATAAAGGTTTTTCATGGCAAATTGCCTCACATGAAATTCCTTTATTTTAGGCTCGAGCAGACGTTCAACATCTTCGCGGGTTTGGGTTTTGGTAAAATCAACCGAAAGCATGGCATCAATCATATCGAGGTGGTGATAACGCCGCTGGTAGCTACGCAAACTGATGTCGGCAAGAATGAGGGCTTTTACCATTTCGGGGTTTTCGAGGGCAAAACGCATGGCCACCTTTCCACCCATCGAATGGCCTAAAATGATCGGTTCTTCCAGTTTATGATGAATGATAAAATCGTTCAAATCGGAACATAGCGCAAAATAATTAAATGCCGGGTCGTGCGGCGATTGCCCGTGATTACGCTGATCGGGAATAAACACTTCATATTTTCCGGCAATGGAGCGGGCAAAACTTACCCAGTTATCGGAAACCCCGAAAATGCCATGCAAAATTATGAGCGGATACCCCGATCCGTAATGCCGGTAAAATAACTCCATGCTTTAAAAGTGGAAACTTAAAACGAAATTTGAGCGAATACTTCCTGATAGTAAAAAGGCCTATTGCGATCTTCGGGGCAATTGAACTTCATCATGCAACTTACCGGGGCTGAGGATTACGGATTTCTTTCCGTCACCATAAAACCACCTGATGCCAATATAAATCTGCCTGTAATTGAAATCGTAATAATACATAATACCGTTTAGGGATTCCAAAGAGTGGTTGTAACTGAGGTAAAATTCTTTGGTGTAGGTGTATTTTGAATCAACCGGCTGCGAAAAAACGCTGTCTTCGCTGTATTCGAAATAACCGTAATTACCAGGAGCAACGTTTAATGGGGTGGCACCGATCGAAAGCAACGTATCAATAAATTCCTGTGCTGGTGCGGCATAAGCGGTATCCATGTATCCAAGGTATCCCCACAATGTACCTTCGGGCATACGACGGAGCGTATCTTCATTTAAAGTTAAGCCATTGGTACCATCAAATGACAAGACATAAAAACTTGGATAGATTTTAAGCTTTCCGGAGTTAATTCTGTCAACGACATTAATTTCGAAATCATATTCACCATCCGAAAGGCTTCCAATATTTACATAAGTTGATGCTGAACCGAGTGGAACAGCAACTCCGGAAACCGTTACTTTTTCGATATCCAGTAAATTAACGGTAATCTTGTTCCCCTC
>CAIYZW010000748.1 GCA_903930725.1 uncultured Bacteroidota bacterium | reverse complement strand
GACATTTTCAAAATGGCTCCATCATGGTCAGGATTTTTTCGTTTGAGCAAACCGATGCCGGCGAGGATTTCTGGATTCAGAAGTTTGGAAAAGCCATCGGATACCGCAAAAAACTTGGCTTTTTTGATAATGCCGAAACCAATGTTTTCCGACTGATTCACGGAGAAGGCGACGGAATGCCCGGACTTATTGCCGATTTTTACAATGGTGTTATCGTCATTCAGGCGCATTCGGTTGGGATGTTTAAAATGAGGCAGCTTTTCGCAAAGGTCTTTAAAACATTGCTGGGCAATAAAATTGTTGCCATTTATGATAAAAGCGATTCAACGCTCAACATGGCCGAAAAAGGTGAAGGCAACGACAACTTTTTAGATGGAAGCATCGGTTTTGCTCAGGTTCTGGAATATGGCAACAAGTTTGAAATTGATTTCAGAGATGGTCAGAAAACCGGTTTTTTTGTTGACCAGCGCGAGAACCGGCGATTGCTTCAAAATTATTGTCACGGCAAAACCGTGGCCAATATTTTTGGCTACACCGGCGGGTTTTCAGTTTACGCTGGCAGGGGAGGAGCCACACAAACCGACACAATTGATGTTTCTGAAAAGGCCATTAAACTCGCCGAAAAGAACATGAATCTTAATTTTCCCGAAAGCCCCGCCAACCGCTATTTTTCTGATGATGCCTTTGCTTTTTTTAAAGAAACCGAAACAAAATACGATGTTATTGTGCTCGATCCGCCGGCTTTTGCCAAGCATCAGCAAGCTTTGGATAACGCTTTGAAAGCTTACCGCCGCATCAACGAGGCAGCCATTCACAAACTAAATCCAGGTGGAATTTTATTCACCTTTTCGTGTTCGCAAGTAGTTTCGAAGGATGATTTTCGTAAAGCAATATTTTCGGCAGCGGCCAACACCGGACGAAATGCCCGGATTATGCACCAACTCACGCAGCCCGCCGATCATCCCATCAACATTTACCATCCCGAAGGCGAGTATTTAAAAGGGCTGGTCTTGTTTGTTGAATAAAAGGGTTCATTTTCTAAAGAATTCATCCAAAACCTTCAAATCAGCCGCGGCCCAGTTTACTGATGAAACTTCGTGTCCGGCCAGCCATCGGAATTCGGAATGTTCGGTTAGCGTAATTATTCCTGAATTTATTTTGCAGATAAATGGAATCAGCCGGATGGATTTTTCGGGATAATGATGTTCCACGGGCTCAAGCTGGTTTTCAATTGTAATTTCGATGTTTAATTCTTCCCGGATTTCCCGGTGGATACATTCTTCGGCAGTTTCGCCGGGTTCAATCTTTCCTCCCGGAAACTCCCAGAATCCGCCAAGGTGCATCCCGTGAGAACGGCGGGTTGCAAGGATTTTATCGCCTTTGGTAATTATTGCGCAGCAGACTTCGATCATTTTCTTCCCAAAGCTATTTTCGCCTTTGCAGCGATATTTCCGGCAACCAGTCCATATTTCTGCATCAGTTCTTCGGGTTTTCCTGATTCTCCAAAACAATCGTTCATGCCGATCATTTCCATCGGAACCGGGCAGTTTTTTACCATGACTTCTGCCACAGCACTCCCAAAACCCGCCATAATTTGGTGTTCCTCGGCGGTGATAATTAAACCAGTTTCTTTGGCGGCTTTAATAATCAATTCTTCATCAATGGGTTTTATGGTGTGAAGATTTATGACACGTGCCGAAATCCCTTCATTTTCGAGAATTTCCGCGGCTTTTAATGCTTCCCAAACCATGTGACCGGTTGCGATAATCGTGAGGTCGGCTCCATCTTTTAAAAGTTGTCCATTTCCGAATTTAAAATCCTGGTTTGCATCAGTAAAGTCAGCGACAGGCTCTCTGCCAAAACGAATATAAACCGGACCGGTGAGTCCAAGAATGGCATTTTGTGTGGCAATTTTTGCCTGGGTGGCGTCACATGGCGAAATTACTGTCATATTTGGTAAAACCCGCATGATCGCGATATCTTCGAGCGCCTGGTGCGTTGCGCCATCCGGCCCGACCGAAATACCGGCATGTGCTCCACCGATAATCACATGAACGTTGTTGTAACAAACCGAAATCCTGATTTGGTCGGTGGTTCGCAAAGCAGCAAAAACGCCGTAGGTCGAAAAAACAGGAATTTTGCCTGAGAGGGCAAGTCCGGCAGCCACTCCAACGCAGTTTTGCTCGGCTATCCCCAGCGAAATGAACCTCCCAGGAAAAGCTTCCGCAAATAAATTCATTCCAACCGAAGCGGTAATATCAGCGCCAATTCCAACAACATTTTTATTGAGTTTGGCCGCTTCAAGAACACCTTCTCCAAAACCGGTTTTCGTGGCTTTATCGCCTTTATTTATTAGCATGATATAAAGTTTTCTTTAATCTTCGATGTTATTAAAAGCATAGCGCATAGCGCAGTGTGCGGAGCGCAAAGCGCAAATCACAAAAAACAAATCACAAAAAACACTTGCACTGAGCTTGTCGAAGTGACAAACACGAAACAACTAACTTCCTTCTTCGATCTGCTTTAAGAAATCTTCGAACTGATCTGGTGCAGGTACTTTTCCATGCCAGCGGTAATCATTCTCAATTTCCGGTACGCCTTTCCCGGGAATCGTGTGTGCGATAATAAGCGTCGGCTTTTCATACATCGCTTTTGCCTCGTCAATCGCCTGTACGAATTCTG
>CAIYZW010000747.1 GCA_903930725.1 uncultured Bacteroidota bacterium | reverse complement strand
TATAAACTTGATATTCTGTGTTTTGGTAATTTTTTTAATGACCAGATCAAAGAAAACGGTGCCTGGCAGGTGGGTAAAAAATCAAGATTAAATTTCCCCGGGGGTTTTTAATACGGTTAAAAATCATTTCAATGCCGGTAGCAGATATTCCCAGATAAGGTTAATCTCGGCCTGCATATCATCAATATTGGCTGTTGTTACAATTACCGCATCCTGTTCGGGCAAAACGATGATGAACTGTCCCTTAGCGCCATCTGCGCGAAAAGCGTTATGCCGGCATCGCCAAAGCTGATAACAATAGCCCTGTAACCAGTCGCTGTCATCAGGGTTGGTGTCGGGCGAAATCCAAACGGGTCCTTGCCTGATTTTTACGGAAGTCGCTTCATCAAACCAGGCTTCTGGAAGCAACTGTTTTCCATTCAAGTTTCCTTTTTGCAGTAAAAACTGCCCCATCTTAGCCATATCCTCGGTTTTGATATACAAACCCCATCCACCGTTGTTAATCCCCGAAGGGCTGGTTTCCCAGGCAGCGCCTGCAATCCCGAGCGGCCTGAACAAACGTGGATACAAGTAATCAATTACTTTTTCACCTGTAACCTTCTGTACAATTGCCGACAATATATAGGTAGCCAGGCTGTTATAAACAAATTTAGTCCCCGGTTCATACACGATGGGTGTTGCCAGAAACATGCGCTCCCAGTTAGTTTCATTGTTTTTTATGTTGTAGGTAGGATCGGTATCATGTCCAACCGACATGGTCAACAAATCGCGGATTTCCAGATCAGCCAGGTAAGGCGAAATGGTGTCGGGCAAATCGTCCGGGAAGTACGAAATCACTTTGTCGCTGACATTGATACGGTTTTCGGTCACAGCAAAACCAATGGCTGTGGCCGTAAACGTTTTGCTTACCGAAAACATGATGTGACTTTTGTTAGGGGCATTTTCGCCAAGCCACTTTTCGACAACCACCTTGCCATGTTGAATTATCATCAGGCTGTGGAGGTCCTGCCCATGAGCTTTTACAGTATCCAGGTATTTGCTGATGGCTTCGGCAGAAAACACTTCCGTTTCAGTTGTGCTGCGGGGCAATGCTTTGGTTGCATCGTTGTAACTGATAAGCTGGATGCCTTTTTCACGAATCAGTTCTTTTACTTTTGTGTTTGTAAAAAGGTCGGTAACTCCCTGGCGATCGGCGGAAACACCTTCGTAGCCAACATGATAAATTGCCTGCATTTCGGCATTATCCAGCGCCGGATGATCAACAAAAACATACGTCTTTCCGGCTTCCAGGCTGTTGAGCATTTTAATGAACGCCGCCTCCTTTTCGGATGCCGTTTTTTGTGGCCCGTCGTAACCTTCATCAATCAGCCCAAAAACCGCTTCATTCCGGCCACAAACATGCGAAAGATTGTATTCGGCCCCAAGTCTGTCCGTTAATATTTCGACCTGTTTATCAAAAGTTGTCGAGCCCATGTGGCCTGAAATATGGCTAAGCAGCGGGATATTCTTCAATGCCAGTTCGATCTGTGCCCTGAATTCGTCCTCAATTTCACTCAGATTCCATTTATTTTGGGTTATTGCAAGCCCCGGATAATTTGGGTTTGGCCACATCATGGGCAGGAAATACCCGTTTTTATCCGTCAGGCCGGGGCATGGTGTGAGTGGCCGCCATTTGATGTTGTCCCATTCGCTGGTGATGGTAAGGTGCAAACCGACATCAACGCCGGGATTTTCTTTGAGCAGCCTCACTGCATCAGGGAACCAGGGCGCCACAACCATGACTTCGATGGAAGTTACAATTCCGTTTTTATAGCTTTGGATGCAGGCGGTATTGCTGGCCTGCGATGAACCCATATCGTCGCCACGGACAATAAGCCGCGGATTTGACCCCCGCTGTGCCTGGCACGAAAGATAAATCAATCCCAGTAAAACTGCAAATAGTAACTTTTTCATCATTGTGAACTGTTGCGTTAATTTAAAGGGTAAAATTATCTGATTTGGCGGGATTTTCAAGACGGTTTTATTTAATTCATTTTGTTAGAAAAGGTTTCACCTTTTGCAAAAGGTGAAACCTTTTAGATTATCGGAAGTTCAAATCTTCCAAAAAAAAATCAACAGGTTTAATTGTTGATTTTGACGCTGACAGGTCCGCCAGTTGGCGGACGCTGTCAGGTCTTGTTCCATCGAAACCTGTCAGCGTCCGCAGGACCTGACAGGGTTTAAAAAGGGAAACCTTTT
>CAIYZW010000746.1 GCA_903930725.1 uncultured Bacteroidota bacterium | reverse complement strand
GGGTGGTTTTCCATATTGCCCCTTTCGGGGAAGTTGGCTCACGAGGCGAAATTGTAAATTCCAGATGACTGACTTCTTTTTTATCTGAAATCAATGTAGCTTTATAGTCGCCTGCCGGACTTCCGGCAAAATCATCTATTCGCCAGCAAGGCAATTCCTCGCCGGTTTTGCTGTTCTGAGATTCCAGATTACCCGAAGGACCATTGACTATGATCTTTGCTTTCCGGATGTTTCTTCCGCCTGTGGCCAGGATGCGAAAGCTTTCCCCGGGAGCCGGATTTCCAGGTAAAACCAGCAGAGCATTCAATGGATTGTATTCATCCGGTTTTACACCTTCGATGGCTGATTCGATTTTTTGGAGAAATGTCGAACCTTCTTCACCAGTCTGAGTTCCTCCGCAGGATTCGAGTAAAATTAAAAGCAAAGGAGCAATCAAACCCAAACAAAACACACGAAAATAAATTTTGGCCATGGTTAAAATGGTTTCATTTTTCGATTTAAAATAACTTCTTCACAACCTTTAGCCCGATTCCCGGCTTATCCGTCAGGGTAACTTTTCCATCAATTATTTGCATCCCGGCAAAGGGATCGTTTGTGATGAGCACGTTGCCGTCGAGGTCGGCCCAGTCGGCTTTGGGGGCAAGTTGTGCCGCCGCCGATACGCCACAGGAGGTTTCGGTCATGCAGCCAATCATCACTTTCATGTCCAGCGAACGGGCCAAAGTCAGCATTTGATGAGCTTCGCGCATTCCGGTACATTTCATCAGCTTAATGTTGATGCCGCTGTAAACCCCGTGAGCTTTAATCACATCGGGCAAGCGTTGAAACGATTCGTCGGCAATGGTGGGCAGCGGGCTGTTTTGTGTAAGCCAGGCCATATCTTCAATGGCAGTTTTTGGCATGGGTTGTTCAACCAAAATAACCCCGTTTTCTTTGAGCCAGTGGATGGTTTCGAGTGCTTTTACACGGTCGGTCCAGCCCTGGTTTACATCCACGCACAAAGGCCGGTCGGTTACAGAGCGTATGGTTTCGATCATTTCGCGATCGGTGGCCAGACCGAGTTTTACCTTCAGGATTTTATACGGAGCAGCTTCGGCTACTTTTTGCCGGACAATTTCGGGTGTATCGATGCCGATGGTAAAAGATGTGTTGGGCGTATCGGCAGGGTCAAATCCCCAGATTTTATACCAGGGTTGCTTTAAAATATTACCAACCAAATCGTGAAGGGCAATATCCACGGCTGCTTTTGCGGCGGTGTTTCCCGGCATTACCGAGTCAACATATTGCAGGATGTCGTCCATCTGAAACGGATCGGTGAACTGGCTTAAATTGAGCGATGAAAGGAAACGTATGGCACTTTCGATGCTTTCGCCAAGATAAGGCGGCATGGATGCTTCGCCATACCCAACCACGCCATCAATTTCGATGCGTGTGAGTACGTCGGGTGTGGTTTTGCGGGAACTGTTGGCCAGCGTAAAAACATGTTGCAGTTGCAGCTCGTACGGCAAAAAACTTAACGACAAGCCTTTTTTGGATGATGGGATGACCATTTTACCGGAGGTTGCAAAAAGCGTTTCTACTCCGGTCATCCCGGCCAGTGCAAATAATCCGGCAGTTCGTAAAAAATTGCGGCGGTCGGTTTTCATAAAAAGCGTTTATGGTTTAACGGTGTACCACGGATGGTCTTTCACCATCACAATTCCTTCGGTGTTCAGAGAATTGAGTATTCGGCGGGCGGCAACGTTTTTCCGCGAAGGAACATATTTTGGATCGGTGGGAACGATACTGCTGATGTGCACCCGGCCCGATGCATGTATGAAATTTCCTTTTTCGAGATAAATTCCCACATGGCCGATACGTTGTGATGAACTTCCGAAAAAGAGCAAATCGCCGGCCTGCAGGTTGTTTATGTTTGTGAAATCAATCGCTTCGCCGTATTTGGATTGCTGAGAAGCGTCGCGGGCAAGGATGATTCCCTGCGAATAATAAACCACTTTCACAAAACCAGAACAATCAACGGCTTTGCCTGAAGTTCCTCCCCACAAATAAGGCGAACCCATCATCTGCCGGGCAACCGACAAGATAACCTGAACATTTGGTTCGGAAT
>CAIYZW010000745.1 GCA_903930725.1 uncultured Bacteroidota bacterium | reverse complement strand
TGCCAATCCGGCAACCGACATTCTTTTCATGTTCGATATCAGAACCAGTGCACTTTATTGGCCTGGTGGAGAAATCAACACTTTGGGCAGTTTGGAGCCTGGCAAAGGATATATTGCCAAATTCAATAACCCGGTAACCATTACTTACCCGGATTATGTTAATACAAAAGCAGGACAAATCACTAATTTTACCAGACCTCAACAAAATAGACCATGGTCATTAACACAAACTGCCGACGCTCATTTCGTCTCAATAAACACCCAAGCAGTGAAAGGCCTTCAAAGCAGCTCATTTATCGGCGCTTTCGATAGTTTTGGAACCTGCATCGGGTTTACTGAAATCAATGGCAAAAGTGGAAATTATCTACTTACTTTGTACAGCGATGATGTTACTACAGTTGCAAAAGATGGCGCTGTTGAAGCAGAACTGGTTTCTTTCAGAGCTTTTAATTCCGCAACTAACCAGGAAAGCGAGTTAATTGCTGAATTTGATGCCAGTTTCCCTAACTCCGATGGCTTGTTTGCAACCTTCGGACAATCAAAAATCACAGGATTCAAAGAATCGGCAACGGGCATTAGCCAGGCTACAAATACCGGTAATTTGCAGATTTATCCGAACCCTGCCTCCGACAAGGTTACGATTGTTTACAACAACAACGGAGCACCTGTAACCATTTCACTTATTACGACCGATGGAAAAACGGTGAAAACGCTTAACATGAGTGGTGCTCAGGTTGAATTGGATGTTCAGAACCTGCAACCAGGTGTTTATGTTCTAAAAATGGAAAGCGATGATAGTGTTGTCATCAAGAGGTTGGTAATCCAATAATTACTGGAAAGTAAATCTTGTTCAAATATGAACCCCCGGAATTCTTCGATAGATTCCGGGGGTTTTATTTGAGGGAATCCTTAAAATGATTTTGACGAAATCTCTATGAACCCTGTTTTGAGATTCCATTTATGCAATCCCAAAATCCTGACAAGCCACCTATTATAATGGCTACGACAGGAATTGGGAAATGCTGCAACTTGCATAATTAACGGATTCTCATATCGAGACAGGCTTTCTGATTACCAAACATCAAACCAAAACAAGCATCGTTTTTTTCTGCCGACAAATATTGTTTCCGGTAAAATATCAAACCTACATTAGGGACTCATTTATTTATGTAATTTAGTGGCGTATGTTAATAAATGTTAAAGAAAATTTATTTTTGCATTTTTACATTGGTGAATTACTTTATCCTTTGTATGTTTGAACATTGATAAAACCCGAATCAGATGAAGGTTTTTCGATAAATTGTACGCATTAAAATAAATTTATAATACTATGAATATCAACAATAACGCTCCGTAAATGACTAATTTTTCAAAATTTCTGTAAAAATGAAATTTTTTATCAACTTTATCAAATTATTGGTATTTAACTAATTACGATAATATTTTACGAAAATAATAAACTTAACGATTATGAAAGAAAATTACGATTTTAAAACAATTTACAACCGGCTGTTCCCGACTTTAGCGCTCTTGCTATTGCTGGGATTTGGCACTTCGGTGTCAGCACAATTCCAGTCGGACGGCTTCGAAAGCTATACCCCCGGAAACAAAGTTGCCTTTGAATCAGAGGCATTGGGGCAAACTTACTGGACTACCTGGGACAATTGTCCCGGGTGCTCCGAGGACGCATGGGTAAGTGATGACCGCGCCTATACTGGCAGCAATTCGTTGTTGATGGATCCAAGTAGTGATTGTGTTGTCACCTTCGATAACATATTATCCTCCGGCACCTGGACCTTGAGCATGTACTCCTATGTTCCCACTGGTAAATCAGGTTATTTCAACCTACTTTCTGCCTTTTATGGTGATGGTCCTACAGTTTGGGCTTTTGAAGCACACATGAATTCACTTGATTGGGGCCAATATGCACAACCAATAACTGAATTCGTAGATGCTAATGGTAACTGGACAAATTTTAGCTCAAGTTTTCATTTTGACCAATGGCAACACTGGGAATTCATTATCAACCTCGACATCGACGAGGCCCAGGTATTTTTAGATGATCAACTCCTCAGCACCTGGAACTGGAGTCCGGGAGGAGCTCTTTCACTTCATGCCATGAACTTTTGGGGTAACGATAATAATGCGGGTGCCTATTTTGACGACATTGTGCTAACTGGTTACCCACCAAAACCCTTTGCCGGGGACGATATTGCGATTCTAAAATCAGATACTTATAATCTGGCAGGATATGTAACAGGTGTTAATGTTACATCCACAGATTGGAATACTTCCGGAACCGGTACATTTAGTGATGAAACAATATTAACTCCTGTTTATACCCCAAGTACTGCCGATTTAAATGGAGGTTTTGTAACACTTACACTTACTGCTAATCCCCCAACCCCTGTTTCAGAAACTTCCTATGATGAGATGAGACTTTCTTTTCATTCTGCCGGAAATGACACGACGATTTGTGAGACGGAGGCTTACAATCTGGCAGATGCTTATGCTGAAAATTATTCGACCATAGCCTGGATCACAGATGGAAACGGGACTTTTGATGATGAAACAATACTTCATCCAAGTTATACTCCCGGATCAATTGATATCATCACAGGATTTGTTACATTGACTTTTTCAGCAGAATATCTAACCCCGGTAACATATACTTTGACAGATGATATGGTTATAAGCCTACAGGCTGAACCCACTGCTGATGCCGGCGCTGATGACACAATTTGCGATACCGAAACAACTTACACTTTGAGTGATGCCTCTGCCGAGAATTATTATTCGGTTACGTGGACAACCTCCGGCGATGGCAGTTTTGATGATGATGCGATTGAAAATCCGGTTTATACTTTAGGCACTCTTGATCTTTCGACAGGTTCGTTTGAACTTAAAATATCTGCAACACCACTTGACCCGTGTTCAGAACCAGTGGCTGACTCGCTTTTGATTTCCATACAAGCTTCGCCAACTGCCTCGGCTGGTGCCAATGATACAATTTGTGATATCGGTACGTATCAATTGGCCGCAACCGTTACCAACCAAAGTTCAATATTGTGGACAACGAGTGGAAATGGTACTTTTAGCAGCACTACAAGCGAAGACCCAATTTATACTCCCGGGAGCACAGATAAGACTACTGGTTCGGTTACACTTACTGTAGCCGTTGGTTATATTTCGCCATGTCCAGCATCTGGAAAAACCCCTACACCGGGAGTAAGCGATAACATGGTTTTGACAATCCAGGCTTCGCCAACAGCCTATGCCGGTGGAGATCCCACAATTTGCGATACCGACACCTTTACCCTGACTGATGCAACAGCAGATAATTATGAGTCCATTTTATGGACTACAGGTGGTGATGGTACTTTTGATGATGATGCAAGTTTGAATCCGGTTTATTCACCGGGTACTTTTGATAAAATAATAGGTTCAGTAACGCTTACAATAACTGCTGCACCAATTTCGCCTTGTGGCATAGTTAAAATTCCTACTGTCACAGATACCGACGATTTGGAATTGACGATTCAAGCAACACCAATTGCTTACGCCGGAATTGATGCAACAATTTGTGAAGATGGTGAGTATGAATTTAACGATGCTGACCTGGATAATGAAGATGACTACTTATGGGAAACCTCTGGAGATGGAACCTTAGTTCCACCTTTTGAAGGCTTTAGGTATTCTTATTTTCCTGGTTCGGCAGATATTATAGCCGGAACAGTTGAAATTTGCCTGACTGCTTACGCAACATCACCTTGTGTGGTCGACAGCACCGATTGCATGACACTTGCGATAACACTAAATCCTACTGCTAATGCCGGCGTTGACGCAACAATTTGCGAAGACGACACCTATACTTTATCTGATGCAAGCGCAGATAATTATTTAACTGTCACCTGGACAACAAGTGGCGATGGTAGTTTTGATAATGACGCTATCGAAAATCCGGTTTACACACCAGGTTCAGCGGATGTTTTGGCTGGATCAGTTGCACTTACAATTACCGCTGCCGCTAACAGCCCATGTACAGTTTCCGACTATGATGTTATGACGCTGTCGATTTCGACGCTTGCAGTGATTAATGCCGGGCCGGATGCTAATATTTGTTCATCAGGTTACAAGTTAAAAGATGCTAGCGCTGAAGATTTTACCTCATTAATCTGGGTGTCATTTGGTGACGGTACTTTTAACGATGCTACTATTGAACAGCCTTTCTATACTCCAGGTACAGCTGATTTGGCTGCTGGTCATGTAAAACTTTCGCTGGTGGCTTCACCTAAATTCTTTCCGTGTATTTCGTTGGTTTATGATGATATCGAACTTACGATTACTCAGGTTTACCCTACAGTTTATGCCGGTGTTGATGCAACCATGTGCGAAGACGCAACCTACATTTTTGCTGGTGCTACTGCTTCAAACTATCAGGCTCTGGTATGGCACACTTACGGGGATGGTACTTTTAATAACCGCGCCATTCTTAATTCGACTTACACTCCTGGAGCAGCAGATATTTTGAATGGATCTGTTAAAATTAAATTAGTTGGTTCACCGATAAGTCCTTGCTTATTGTTAGCTGAAGATCAACTGACATTGACTATCCAGGAAACACCGGAAATCTTTATGCCTCCTACCGGGTTAATTTGCGAAGACGGAAGTTACACTTTTACAAGCACTCCTGAAGCAAAAGGATCAGTAAATGTTACTGTTTCTAATTTCAGTTCATTAAGCTGGACAGGTGGTGACGGTACATTTGTATTCCCTGACACATATTGTAAACCAACTGCCGGCTCATTGCTCGGTGGCGTTGGTATCAAACAATTTAATCTTGGCTCCATCATTAATTCGACAGGACAAAGCTCTGGTGGTTACGGAAAGTATATCAACCTCTCAACCGCTATCGTACCAGGCGTATCAAACAGTGTTTATTGGACAACCGGTTACCCCAGTGCAAATGGTTCGTTATGGATAGATTTTAACATGAATGGAGTTTTTGAAACAAGCGAACGGTTAATTAATGGCCATCAATTTGTTACATCAGGAAACAACGCATCTTTCACAGTACCAATTGGTACACTACCTGGTGAAAAACGACTCAGAATCCGCGTACGAAGTGTTAGTGGAAGCAACGACCCATGTGTTAATTTTACCTATGGTGAAACTGAAGATTACACCGTTTACATTGTCGGTGAACACGGAACTATTGTTCCACCTACTTACACTCCGGGGCCAAATGACATCGCAAACGAAGCGGTTGATCTCTGTATTACAGCTCAGCCATTAAATCCGTGCGTTAATTCAGTTACCGAATGTATGACACTTAATATTCAATTGTTGCCTGTTGCTGATGCCGGTGCTGATGCTACCATTTGTGAAGATTCCAATTATTCATTAAACGGTTCTGCTACTACCGATTTCCAATCAGTTTCATGGAGCAGCGCAGGTGATGGTTCATTCTCTGATACAACAGCTTTAAATCCAACTTATACTTTAGGAACTAATGATAAATTAGGCACCTCTGTTAGTCTGTGCCTGACTGCTCAGCCTATCAATCCTTGCGCTGTTAGTGATCAGGACTGCATGACTTTAAGCATTCAAAAAATACCAACAGCATCCGCAGGAGCCGATAATACCATTTGCGAAGACGATACCTATACTTTATCAGATGCCACAGCATCATATTACAGTACGGTAAGCTGGACTACAGATGGCACCGGTACTTTTGATTTAATTAATACAGTTAATCCTACTTATACCCCAAGCGCCGCCGACATTACTGATGGGACCTTAGAACTATGCCTTACCGCCGAGCCTGTTAGCCCATGCGCAATTTCCGCTGATTCGTGTATGACACTCGTAATTCAACTTAAACCGACAGCTTCTGCAGGGTTTGACGGTACAATTTGCGAAAATGGAACTTTTACTGTTTCATCGGGTTCTGTAAATTACAACTCTTCATTTGAATGGACAGGTGGTGATGGTTCCTTTAATGATGCAAACATTCTTACACCTGTGTACACACCGGGAGCTAATGATATTTCAGCGGAATCCGTTGAATTGTATCTGACTGCTGAACCTATTAGCCCATGTGCTACAGCGGCTGTTGATACACTTTTTGTAACTATTCAAAAACTACCAACTGTTGACATTGTTCCTGAAGCCGATACAGTTTGCCAGGGCGACAGTTACACCTTTGACGATGTTGATTATTCTGATAAATCTTCTGTTCAATGGTTCACATTTGCTGGCAATGGAGTTTGGGATGATGATTTATCCGAAAACCCAACTTACAGTCCGAGTACAATTGACTGGTTGCAAGGCTGCATTAAAATGTACGTTTTAGTTGCTCCTATCAACCCATGTGCACTCACTGCCACCGATTCGATGAACCTTTGTTTCCAGGCACTACCAGTGGCCTATGCCGGTATTGATGCAACCATTTGTGAGGACGGTTCTCATACTTTATCAGGTGCCACAGCTTCTAATTATGACGAATTATCATGGTCAGGTGGAGATGGAACTTTTGATGATAACACAGAACTTAACCCATCCTACACACCTGGATCTGCTGATATTAGTGCTGGTACAGTTGAACTTTGCCTCACCGCAGCGGCAATTAATCCTTGTACTGTCGATTCGACCGATTGTATGATACTCACCATCCGGTTATTACCAGTTGCTAATGCTGGGATTGATGCAACAATTTGTGAAGGAGACACCTATACTTTATCTGATGCAACTGCCGAAAATTACTTGTCGGTTTCATGGACAACCGATGGCGATGGAATTTTTACCGATTGTAAATGTAAAACACCAGTAGTCATAAATCCGACTTACGTTCCTGGAGCCAATGATATCATTGATGGCTCGATTGAACTTTGCATGACAGCGGAACCACTGAGTCCTTGTACTGTATCTGATGAAGAGTGTATGACACTCACGATTCAGTTATTGCCAATTGCTGATGCAGGCAACGACGGAACTGTTTGTGAAGATGGTACCTATACCTTATCAGATGCTACTGCCGAAAATTATAGTACTGTTACCTGGACTTCAAGTGGAACCGGATCATTTGATGATGCTACGCTGGTTATCGCAACTTACGATCCAAGCGCTGCTGATGTTTTGCTTGGTTCGGTTACTTTAACGTTAACTGCCTATGCAGCTGACCCATGTACACTTGAGGATACCGATGAAATGATTCTTACTATCCAGTTACTGCCAATTGCAGATGCTGGT
>CAIYZW010000744.1 GCA_903930725.1 uncultured Bacteroidota bacterium | reverse complement strand
TTTAAAGCCCATGGCCTTCCGGCCTCGTGAAACCAGGAAGCGTCAATTCAAAATCAATAATTGAACGATGATGATTTTTAGCGCATTTTTGCCCTTTGATGCTCGTTGAAACCCACATCAAAAAAAATAAATGATGGTGTTTCTGCGTCTGTCCTACCTTTGCCCATGTAACTTAAATTCAAAAATATCATGACTTTTCCCGACATCATCGGAACCATCGGCGTAAGCCTTTTGCTGCTTGCCTTTTTTATGAACTTATTTGGAATTATCAGTCAGGATAAAAAAGCCTACATCCTGATGAACCTTCTGGGCGCAGCCATTGCCTGCTATGCCTCGGTGCTTATTGGTTTTGTGCCGTTTATCATTCTCGAAGGAACATGGGGTTTTGTTGCCTTAATAGCTTTGGTAAGACCCATCATTAAGAAGGTTTAAAAAATACTACGCCATCATTCCGGGCAAATCACCGAGACCGAATTTTACACTTCTCATTCCGGCTACTATTTCAGGAATCATTACAAATAGCGGCAGATACGCCTTTTGCGATAAGTTCAATATAATGCCGGCAGCATTCCGGCGTTTGCTGCCTTTGCTTTCGTCCGGTGGTGGCGCTTTTAATGTGAATTCACTTTTAAATTTAAATAATCAATAATTTTTATGAACCAAAAAATGAAATCGTTCATTAGTTTTTTAATGATGGCTTTCCTGTTAATTTCTTTACAGGAAGCCAACGGTCAGGTTAAGGTTGACCTGAACAAGAAAATTGAGCCCGAAACCAACAAACAAACAAACCAAAATGGCGGAGAACCACAGGAACAACAAAAACCAGTGTTAACCTGGGCCAAATACGACTTTATTCCCGGTACCGAAATTATTTTCGAGGACAACCAGGAAGGCGAACAAAACGGGGAATTTCCATCAAAATGGAATCTCAAATCAGGAACCATCGAAAATGCGACGCTGGATGGTGTTAATATAATCTGGTTTCGGAAAAGCAACTCAACCATTACTCCGCTGATTAAAGTAAAAGATTACCTGCCCGAAGAATTTACAATCGAATTCGATTACCTGATGCTTTCGCCAACACAGCGGGCGTACCATGTATTTTTTATTGGCGATGGCGGCAAAGGCACAAACGGCCGGATCCAGTTTCATGGCAAAAACTTAGACTATTCGAATCCCAGTAAGGCAGGATCAACCATTAAAGGCGATATTAATGCGGTTTTCGTAAATGGATGGAAGCATGCAGCCATTTCATTCAATAAAAGAGCGCTCAAAGTTTACGTTGACGACCAAAGAGTGCTCAACATTCCAAATGTTGAAGGTTCACTTAAATCGTTCAATATCGGGATAGGCAACGCCGGATCTGCCACCGAGGCCGAAACCGTTATTAAAAATATCCGGGTAGCCAAAGGTGCTGTTCCGCTTTACGATAAATTCCTAACCGACGGAAAGTTCGTAACTACAGGCATAAAATTCGATGTAAACAAAGCCACTATAAAACCCGAAAGTATGGGAACCATCAATTATGTTGTAAAAATGATGACCGAACACCCCGAACTTAACTTTTCGATCGAAGGCCACACCGACAGCGATGGCGAAGAGGCCGCAAACCAAAAGCTCTCCGAAGCCCGCGCACAATCGGTTTTAAACGAAATGACAAAACTGGGTATTTCGGCCGGCAGGCTTACCAGCAAAGGCCACGGCGAAACCAAACCCATGGCCGGAAACGACACTCCCGAAGGCAAAGCCCAAAACCGCCGGGTTGAATTCGTGAAATTTTAATTTTTTATTCAATAAAACCTTTAAAATTAAAGCTGTTTTGATAAAAAAAACCTCTTCCAGTTGGCAAATCGAAATGACTTTTGATGATATTATTGAGGGTATGGATTGGCGGCGGACATTCGTGAGGTGCTGTCGGAATTTTGCCAACTTACCTGCATCCGTATTGAGGATATTACCGAAATGATGGATAAAATGGATGGAATTAACTTGGCTAAGATGAAGAATAACTGAATTTGAAATCCGGGATTTTTAAAGCGGGGTAAACGATAAATTTGTTTACCCCGCTTTTTTTATAAAAATTATCGAAATGTTTTTCGCGGTTTTCACCATTGGTTGAATAAATCCTGCAATAGATTGAATATCTTTGGAATGAATTCCTTTTGAAAGTTTATTTGCATGAAATAGAAATACAAATTAATAAAATGAAATACTTCCATCGAAAATCTCTTTTTGGTGCATTTTTCCTGCTGATAACAGTAACAGGTTTTCCTAAACTTCCCATTGATGCACCACAACTCCCGCCACCAACCGGCACCGTTATTACTGTTTCAAACTGGGATGAGTTGATTGATGCGGTGTGGAACCTTCAGTCGAATACAACCATTGTATTACAACCCGGAACTTACACTATTCCCGAATGGTGGTTTATCAACGTAGGAATTGACCAGGAAAATGCTATTGATAACATCGTTATCAGAGGAGCAACCGGTAATTATGATGATGTCATTATCAAAGGATCGTCACCGGGGATGTACGGAACTTCGCCTTTTGGATTTTTCATAAACAATGCCACCAACGTAACCATCGCCGATCTAACTGTGGGTGAAGTTGCACATCACGCCGTTCAACTCAATCCACCGGTAATTGGGGCTGCCGATGGAATCAGGTTGTATCATTGCCGGTTTTATGATTGCGGCGAACAACTTGTTAAGGGGAATTTTCACGAAGACAACAACGGGCTTCCTGCCGGTGTCAGTCACGGCAGAATCGAGTATTGCCTGATCGAATACACCGGATGGGGGCCTCTTGATGGCTACACCGAAGGAATTGATCTCCATGCCTGTGATGACTGGGTTATTCAACACAATCTGCTGCGAAATATCCGGGTTGTTGAGAACACCAATCACACCCATGTTCCGGCAATTCTCATCTGGAACAACTCCAGCAACATAACTGTTAATGGCAACACTATAATCAACTGTGACAGAGGAATTGCTTTTGGACTTATGGATCAAACGCTCTATTCAGGGTATCCCGAGGTACAAACTGGCTTGATATCCAATAATATGATTTTCCGGCAACAGGATTCTGTTTTTTATAATGATGCCGGAATTTTGGCCTGGGATGTGCGCAACGTCAGCATCATTAACAATACCGTTTTCGATATGGTTTTTACCTATCCTCCCATCGAATACCGCTTCACAAAAGAAAACAGCAATATTGTTATAGCCAACAATTTGGTAAATCCAACCACATTTGGTGACCGACCTCCCATCTGGGACAGGGATAACAGTGGCGGCAATCCTCAAAATGATTATCAAAACGCGACTGTACTCAATAATTTCACTGAGGCCACCGACCAATCATTCTCATTTAATTATCCGGGTGACCTGCATTTGAATGGAAATTTTGCAGATTCATTATTTGGAATCGAAACTTATCCCGATTGTCTGTCCGATTTTGATGAAAACCTCAGAGGTGAGATTACAAACTACGGAGCTGATCATTCCAACCAGATGAATTTTGAAACTATAGCGACCCACAGTTTCACCAATTACAACGGTGGCACTCATCCAAATACACTTTCTGTTTCCGGCAATACCATTACCGTTAATCTGAATTCCATAGCGGGAGGAAATGTTTACAGGGCAATTTTAAATCCGGGACGAAATTTCAATTATTACAACCTGACCGAAAATCCGTTTTACGAAAGTACCATGACCCTTTCGTGCAATGGTGAAACGCTGGAATTGTTAGCCCCACGATACAAAACCTTCGATGCAACCTCAGCAACAACCAACTGTATGCTAAACGGCAACATTTTAACCATCCAGATTGAAAACCAGGGCAGTGGATTTGGCGATCATGTTTCGCTGGATGTATTGTGCAATGTACCTCTATCGGCTCCAATTCAACAGGTTACCGCTGCCAATGCCCGTTTTATCAATGGTGACGCTTTTATTACTTTCACGGAAGTGGATACACCCATTACCGAATTAGAACCTGATTATCTGGAATTCAACAACATTTATCAGGAAGTGAGAAACGGGAATATCCGTTACAGAATTTATCGTTCCCCGGTTCCGATAAACTCACCAAAGGATATTCTGAATGCTGAGTTTGTTGATGAAATTTATCCGATTTCGGGCTGGAATCCTGAACTGGAAGGGCCGGAGAGGGTATTTCCGTATTATGGACAAGAAGGTGTAGTTTCCCGCCTACCGGTTGATGACGAGGTTCTGGCTGAAGTTGGCACCGGTATTTATGTCAACAGGTTCAAGGAAAGCCAGAACATTGATACAGCCTGGTATTTTATCAGTCATACAGTGGATGGTGCGGAAGATTTCTCGGCAATATTTCCCGGAATGAATCTGACGAACTTTGTGGAAGAATCTCATGGAAGCGGAGTAGTTTTCCTTACTAAAGTTCAACATGAAAATCAATGCATTTACGAACCTCCATGCACCCTGTACTTTTACACAAAATGGGAATGTCAGCCCACGGCCGCATTTCCCAACGAAGCCTCCAATTACCTGGTTGTTTTACGCGATGATATTGATTACACTTCGTTTCAACCCGGGATTTCATTAAAACTTCATTGCTG
>CAIYZW010000743.1 GCA_903930725.1 uncultured Bacteroidota bacterium | reverse complement strand
TGTTGCAAAAACACCTACTTTTACTATCAAATTGCAAATATTAAACAACATTTAAAAAGTAAAACAATCCGAATCATGGTAATTGAAACACTTGACATAACGAACAAAAAGGGCGGGCAGGCCATATTGATTCCGAAAAGGATGAGGATTAATGACAACAAGGTTTACCTTAAAAAAGTGGGTAATACGCTTTACGTTATCCCTTATCACAACCCCTGGCAAAATTTGATTGATAGCACAGAATCATTCACTGCCGATTTTATGGACGAAAGAAACCAACCCGAACAACAACAACGAGAGTTATTTGACTAATGGAATACCTGCTCGACACCAACATTTGCGTTTACATCATAAAAAGAAAACCTATTGAAGTTTTTGCGAGATTCAAGGAATTGACCATTGGTAGTGTTGGGATTTCTTCGATAACATTAGCTGAATTACACTATGGCATCGAGAAAAGTTTATTTCCAGACAAAAACAGAGAAGCCCTGGAGAAATTCCTGACTCCCATCGAGATCATTGACTTTGGTTTTGATGCAAGTAATGAATACGGCAAAATTCGTGCTGAATTAGAGAAAAATGGAACTCCTATTGGACCTTTGGATATGCTGATAGCTGCTCATGCAAAAAGTTTAAACGTTATTTTGGTAACAAATAATGAGAGGGAATTTGTAAGAGTACCCGATTTAAAAATAGAAAACTGGACAAAATAAAAGCACTTGATAAAAATAATTAAAACAGTAAGCAAGTAAAAAAGGAGGCATTTTAATAGAAAGTAAAAAACAGAATTAACCGAAAAAAATATAAAGCGTTAGCTTTTATTCTGGTTTCAGAAAACAGCCAAATTTTGAACACACCACGAATATTAAGTAAACGCTCACGCCAACGGCGTGGGCTTAACTTATTTGGTGTGTGGGTGCTTGGCTGTACCTCTGAAACTAATACAGTTATAGTCCCACGCTTTTTTATTTTAGGATTTACCGTTTTAAGATTGGGACAAAAGAAGAGGAGTCCAGAAACCACTTAAAAAACGGGGCGTATTCCGAAAAGCCTTATGAGTAGGAAAATAAAATCAGTTAATAATGAAAAGATTAATATCTAATTTCTATTATCTCCAAAAAAAAAGCATTAAAAAAGCATTAATTGTTCTTTTGTTAGGAACTGTCTTTGTTATAAATGTTTCAGCACAGGGTTTTGATGCTATGAGCAACCCTAAAATATTTGTAAAACTTACTCATCCACCAGGTTTGGGATTAAAGATTGATAAAGTTGTTTTTAATCCAGCTACTGGGAATTGTGCAGACCAAATTATTGATGCTCTTATAAGTGACTTCGTTAACAACAAGGTTGAAGTAATTGATCGCGAAAACCTTCAAACAATTCTTGCAGAACATAACTTCAATCTTACAGGATATGTAGATAAAAATAGTGCCGTTTCAATCGGAAAAATAATCGGACCTTCTGCATTACTTACTGTAAAAGTACTTCGATGTCAAACTGAGATTAAAGATAATCTATACGAAGATGAAAAGAAATATAATTATGAAACTAAAACAAATTATATTGTACGTGCATTTATCGCTAGAACAACTGTTTACTTGAAAGTATCAATCCAAACTACTGACTTAACAACAGGTAAAATTTTTACTGCTCAAGTTTTCGATTACTCCCCTAAATTAGAAAATAGATCCTATGATGGGAAGCCTGAATCGCCTTCTGAATTTGATGTACAAGAAACTGCATTTAGATATCTGACATCTGCTGTACATAGAATGTTTTTTCCTTGGACAGAAACGACAGATTTATATTTCATGGACGATAAGGATGGGGGGTTGAAAGAAGCATTTAAAGCATTAAAGGCTGGTTATATTGAACAAGCATTTGAACTTTCGCAAAAAAACCTCGAACAATGTAAAAATACACCTGACATTAAAGAAAAAGTTTTGGCACATGCATATTATAATTTGGGTATGATGCATTTTATAAAAAATGACTACGATAAAGCACTTGAGTTTTTTCAAGAATCTCAAAAAATCCGACCAGGGAAAATAGTTACCGAATCAATAAGTGAGTGTAACCGCGCCAAATCTTTAGCCGAAGAGATGCAAAAGGTTGATGATAACGCGGCAATAGAAATTGAAAAAGCCAATATTCAAACCCAACAAGCAGAGCAATCTCAAATTGCAAATACATTAACAAATGCTGATATTGTTTCACTTACAGAGAAAAAATTGCCAACCAACCTCATTATTCAAAAGATCAAAACATCATCTTGTAATTTTAATACTTCAACTGAGGCTTTAGTTGAATTAACAAATGCTGGTGTCGCCGAAGAAGTAATTATTTTAATGATGGAAAAGAAATAAATATTTAAAAGCATGGTAAAAAATACCAGCTACTGACATCTCGGCAGGATTATCCGGCGCAAAGCCACAGTAATCCTGCTGTTTTGTTT
>CAIYZW010000742.1 GCA_903930725.1 uncultured Bacteroidota bacterium | reverse complement strand
TTACTGCCGACTTTTTCTTTTTGAGCTAAATCTTACCACAAAAAACATGGGTACAACGGTGAGTATCAAAATAAAAACCGGTAGAAACCATTGGCCTAACCCTTCCTGATTGCCGCGTGAAACCTGTATCGAGGCAAAAACAATGTATGCAAAAGAAAGTAAAATGGTTACTTTGAGGAATTGCAGAAGTTCGTAAACGCCTTCTTTTTGTCTGTTTTCGTTGGTGATGTCGGTTTTTCCGGAAGGTGTTGTCCTGGCTAAGAAAAAATTTAAAAAGCTCAATCCGGTGTAAATTACAAAACCAATTACAGGCAAAGCCCAGATGTTTTTTTTAGGGCCCCAGTCGTCGGCAAATCCTTTTACACCAAAATGGGTAGGAATTTCGTCGGGAAGTTTATTGTAAAAAAACCATGGAATGACAATCAATAAAATCAATCCGATGATTCCGGCAATTTCAAAAATCAGGTGAAGTCGGCTGGTTTTTGGTGTTTCGTAAGTTGTTTTCATACCTAAGTTGATATTTTATGATAAAGATCGAAATTAATCATACTTCAAATGTAAGCCTACTTTTGTGTTTGGCAATGTTTGGTTCATTTTATTTATTCTCTTTGGCCTGGGCTTCCAACTTGTCAATGCGGGCAACAATCTTATCAAGATTCCGGAAATGAACATAAGCTTTACGATATTTTGAAGATTCAAAAGCCGGGGAACCAAACATAATAAGCCCCTCTTTGATGGATGATGTTATGCCCGACTGTGCCGAAATCTTTACATTATCGCCAATATTGAGGTGCCCGATTATTCCAACCTGGCCGGCAATCATGCAGTTCTTGCCAATTTTGGTAGAACCCGAAATGCCGGTTTGTGCTGCCACCACTGTGTTTTCGCCAATTTCGACATTATGTGCAACCTGTATCAGGTTATCTAATTTTACACCTTTCCGGATAATTGTCGAGCCGAGTGTAGCCCTGTCAATGGTGGTGTTGGCGCCTATTTCGACATCATCTTCGATAATTACGTTCCCGATTTGGGCAATTTTTTTATATTGATTGTCGTCCTGAGGGGCAAATCCAAAACCATCGCCACCAATCACCACGCCAGCATGGATTACACAGTTGTTCCCGATTAAGGTTTCCGAATAAATTTTAACACCGGCAAAAATTGTTGTCCCGGCGCCAATCCTCGAATTTTGGTCAATAAAAGCCTGCGGATAAATTTTGGAATTATCGCCAACAACCACATCATCTCCAATGTATGCAAATTCGCCGATGTAAACGTTTTTACCAATGCTGGCAGTTTCCGAAACAAATGCTTGTGACGATATTCCTTTTTTATCGGTTTTTGATTTGTGGTAAAAATCGAGCAACTGCGCAAAAGCAACATAAGCATTTTCGACCCGGATAAGCGTGGTCGCGACCGGATTTTCGGGTTTGAAATCTTTATCAACAATAACTATCGAAGCCTGAGTGGTGTAGATAAACTGGGTGTATTTTGGGTTGGCCAGAAATGAAATAGAACCTGGCACACCTTCTTCAATTTTTGATAAAGTATTTACGCTTACGGTTTCATCGCCTTCGATAATTCCGTTAAGCAATTCAGCAATTTCTTTCGCTTTATAGTTCATGTTATAATAGTATTAAAGTAAAAAGCCGTGCAAGATACCAAATATTAAGAATATTGGGTAAAGAAAAATCGCGGTTTAAAATATTCTGCAAGGCGTAAGTTGAGGCTTCGAAAAGTGGCGTATCGCATGGTGTTATTTAGTTGTCATTCACACTCAACTTATCGCGATGGACAGTAAAACTTCAATTTTGTTTCCAAACTTGTCTTTTATCAGAGCCTTTGTTATGTGTCGTTGTTATTGTCCAACACTGATTTTAAAATGCGGCAGTTCAACTTGTAGCATCACTTTTGCCTGCAAAGCATTAAATACGCGCATTAGCGTTTCTATCGTGACATTGCTGGCATTATTTTCAATTCTCGAAATTTGAGCTTTTTGCACACCAATTAGTTTCCCGAGCTCCTCCTGGGTTAATTTTCGCTCCTGTCTTGTCTGTTTAATAGCTTGCCCAATCAGGTCCATTTGTAATTCATATTCAAATCTGTCTCGGTCTGGTGTGCCAATTTTTCCGATAAGTTTGTCCTGAACTTCATCCAAGGTATGTGTTTCCATTTCTTTGTCTAATTAGTTTTTTCTTTTTCTTCAAAATATCTTAAACGAACCTGCTTTGCTTTTTGGATTTCGCTTTCAGGAGTTTTACTGGTTTTCTTGACTATTCCATGTGTTGAAATTACAAGTGTATTTTCAGAATTCGTCTTGTCCCAAAATGCGAATAGCCGGTAATGCAATCCTTGATAAAGCGTTTTAAATTCCCAAATATCGTCTTTCAGTTTTTTGAATAGTTCAGGATCA
>CAIYZW010000741.1 GCA_903930725.1 uncultured Bacteroidota bacterium | reverse complement strand
CGGAACTCGGCCCACCAGAAAAGGTTCAAACAAAGGTCAATAGTTGTAGAATCGAAAGCATATATGTTACCATCAACTTTGATCTCAAAATCGTTCAAAGCACAAACTCTGCGGGCATAGTCAATGAGGTGATATGCAAACTCTTCATAAATTGTTTATTTCACCCAAAAGTAAGCCACTTCTTCAATCGAAAAGTATACCACTTAGTATTCACTTGACGGGATAAAATCTCGTTTTAAAAAGATGATAAGTATGTATGCAAAACAAGAGATAGTGATTCAATATTTTAGGGAAGGCAAGAGCCACCGAACGATTTCAAGTGAGTTAGGGATAAATAGAAAAACAGTAAAGAAGTACCTTGACGATTACCATGACAAGCAATCTATCTGCAATTCGAAAGAAACAGGCATGTCGGAGTATTTATCAGAAACACCGGTTTACAATACTGAAAGCCGTGGGAAGCTTCGCATCACCCGTGAAGTTCAGGAAGCGATAGATGGATTAATAAAGGTTAATAACAAAAAGCGGGATTGCGGTTTGCACAAGCAAATGTTGAAAAAGGTAGACATATTGGAGGAATTGCATTCGCTTGGTTTTAAAATCGGCTACACCACAGTATGCAATTACATTCGCGAACAAGCAGGAAAGACAACGATCAAAGAGGCCTTCATACGTCAAATCTATCTGCCTGGTTCCACATGCGAATTTGACTGGGGCGAGGTAAAGCTAAAAATAGGAGGACATCAACAGCGATATTATCTGGCCATATTCACTTCGGGGTACAGCAATTACCGTTATGCCCAGTTGTACCATCGCCAGGATACCTTAGCATTTATGGAGTCCCATGTATCGTTTTTCGGGTACACTGGTGGGCTTGTTTACAAGGAGCTTGTGTATGATAATATGCGTGTTGCTATATCAAAATTTGTGGGTAAACATGAGAAGGAACCTACCGTTGCTTTACTTGAGCTAAAGGGACATTATCATTTCAGCCATCGTTTTTGCAATGTTTACCGGGGCAACGAAAAAGGACATGTAGAGCGAAGTGTAGAATATGTAAGGCGCAAAGCCTTTAGCCTGAAAGATGATTTTGAGAATGAAGACAGCGCGCAAGAACACCTGTTAGCAACCATCGAAAAGTTAAATGGAACCATCCAGCAGTTAACCGGCAAAACAGCCAGCGCTATGTTTTTGGATGAGAAAGAAGTATTACATCGGGTATCGTACCCACTTTGTTGCTCCGATCTGGAACAACTTCGGGTAGATAAGTATGCCACCTTCAGCTATGGCACAAACCGGTATTCTGTACCTGATAATCTGGTAGGACATTTTGTTGATGCAAAAATATTCAGTCAAAAAATAGAAGTGTATCAGGGCAACAAATTATTAGCCATCCATGCGCGCAATTACAACAAGCATCAATGGATAATCTCCATCGAACATTACCTTGATACTTTCAGGCGAAAGCCTGGTGCATTGGCTGGCAGTGTTGCCCTGGTAAGCGGTGGTTACCTTAAACAACTCTATGAAGAATACTTTCAACGAATGCCTCATGATTTTATCGACTTACTCCAATATTGTTATCAGCATCAGATAGAAGGTGAAAAACTGGAGGCTACCGTTTCCCGATTGGTAAAGCGTTGTCCTGAAAATATCACTACCGAAAAGATCAAAGCACTTTTGGGCAACAAACAATTTTTCCACCACGAGCCATCAACCAACGACGAAACCATTAGCATGGCAAAAAATCAATTAATACAAGCAGCATCATTGCTAAACTAACCCCAAAAAAATGAACTATGAATAATCAGATAAAAGAACAAATAATCAGCCTTAGCAAAGAACTCAGGCTTCCAATGTTCAGGCGCGAATACGAACAAACAGCCATGGCAGCAGCAAAAGAACATGCCGACTATGAAACCTTCCTGCTAAGATTGATGGAAAAAGAATACGAAACCCGGATAGAAAACCGGAAAAAATCTCAAATCCGCCAGGCAGGTTTTCCCTCCCGGATGTACCTTCACGATTTGGAACGTGAATACCTCCCCACCGATGCGGCCCAAAAGCTGCCAATGCTTGAGCGCCTTGATTTTGTTAAATCCGGTCAAAACATCATACTGGCAGGGAACCCCGGAACAGGCAAAACGCATATTGCAACCGCACTCGGTTTAAAGGCATGTATGCAAGGCTACAAGGTACTTTTTACCAGTGTTCACCGGTTGCTCACCCAGCTACGCGAATCACACTCACAACGTCTGCTTCATCAAATGGAAATGAAATTTGAGAAATACGATCTGGTCATTTGTGACGAATTTGGCTACATCTCATTTGATAAAGAAGGAGCAGAACTGCTCTTCAATCACCTCTCAATCAGAACAGGACGCAAGTCAACCATCATCACAACAAATTTAGGTTTTGACAGATGGGAAGAAATCTTTGGTGATCCGGTGCTCACAGCAGCATTAGTTGACAGGCTTACACACAAAGCACATTTGGTAAATATGAATGGAGAATCCTATCGGTTAAGAGAGACAAGAAAAATTCTTCAAAAATGAAAAAACCACTAAAAATCCGGGCACCTTCAATTTTCTTTTTGGGGGTACCCCCAAAAAGAAAATTGAAGGTGCCCGGATTTTTAGTG
>CAIYZW010000740.1 GCA_903930725.1 uncultured Bacteroidota bacterium | reverse complement strand
TTGAGTAAAACATAGTTTAAAAGTATTGATCCGCTAACCGAAATAGCGTATCTGATCAACTGGGTGCGGCCATGAATGGTAGAACTTAGGAAGGTGATGTATTTTGCAAACAGAAAACCAGTTGTAAAAGT
Organism: uncultured Bacteroidota bacterium; assembly: GCA_903930725.1. Taxonomy (GTDB): domain Bacteria; phylum Bacteroidota; class Bacteroidia; order Bacteroidales; family 4484-276; genus CAJATL01. Next base: position 2,620 of record CAIYZW010000740.1, on the reverse strand, counting down.
TATCGGGAAAACAATTAAAAAAGCGGCAATGTAAGGGCTGATTGACACAAATCCAAGGTCAATAATTTGTTTTTGAAGTATAAAATTATAAAAACAGAAGTAAAGAAAAATATCGAGCGCTACATTAAAACCGCCGGTTGCCGCGTAACGGTAGGTTTCGGGCGGAATGATTTTTTTGAATGGCTGATAAGTCCATTCGATGATGCGAAGAATAGTTTTCCTGATAAATTTTTTTCGGGCCATTAACGATAAATTTGGCAATAAAAATCGAGGTGCAAAAGTAAAAGGATTTCTGATTACATGTTTTTACCGAGAATCAGATAATTTTTGTTGTCTTTTCGCTGGTATTCAACAGTATCCATTATTTTTTTAATAAGGAATATCCCTAAACCACCAATAGACCTGTCTTCCAAAGGCACATCAAAATCAGGATCGCCCTTTTGCGTAGGATCATATTCGTGCCCATCATCGCTGAGCAATATTTTAAGTTGTTTTCCCTGCATCTCAAAATCCAGATCAATCAGGTGCTCTTGTTCATCATTAAAAGCATAAAAAACAATATTGGTAAATGCCTCTTCCAAAACTAAGTTTAAAGAAATTGCAAATGCCGGCGGAAGCATCCATTCATCAACAAGATCATCCACAAAAATGGCCAGTTCGGATAATTGGGCAATCTGGTTTACCAGCGTTATCTTTTTTATTTTGGGTTCGTTATCCATAAAATATAATTGACATCATTGTAAGATCATCAGACTGAGAATGCTTATTTACATGCAAAGCAACATCATCGTCAACCAGCTTGATCAACTCCTCAGGTGTAGCCTGGCTGTTATTTTCTAAAACTCTTAACAAACGATCGGTCGAATAAAGGTCTTTGTCGAAATTTTCGGCTTCGGTAACGCCATCGGTGTACATAAATAATTTGTCGCCCTTTTGTAAATGGATGGTTGATTCGGTGTAAGCAAAATCTTCGAACAGCCCGACAGGAATAGATTTGGTGATTTCGAACATTTCGACAGCTCCATTCCGGCGGATCACGAACGGAGGATTATGTCCGGCATTTGAAAACTTAAGTTCGCCCGAATTAAGGTTTAATACCCCGATAAAAAAGGTAACAAACATGCTCGACTCGTTGTTGATTGATAAAGAATTGTTGAGTGAAGTGACAAAGACGGAGGGTGAGCCTTTTTTGTCGGCAACCGAACGAAGCAGGGTTCGCGTTACTGCCATAAACAATGAGGCCGGAACCCCTTTGCCTGAAACATCGCCAATGGCAAAACAGAGTTTATCTTCACCTAAAAGGAAAAAATCGTATAAGTCGCCACCAACTTCTTTAGCCGGACGCAGCAGAGCAAAAAGATCAATTTGTGACAGGTTTGGAAATGGCGGAAAAATATGCGGGATCATTCCCATCTGAATTTCGCGGGCAATGCGCAGTTCGCTTTCAATTCGTTCGCGTGCCGAGGTGGTTTCTTTAAGATTAACAACGTATTCGGCCAGCTCTTTTTGCATGTAAATAAACGAATCATGCAACTCCTTCATCTCATCATTTGTTTTTATATCAGGTAATTCGACACTAAAATTGCCTTCAGCAATTTTTTTTGCTGCCTGCGACAAACTTCTGAGCGGACTCGTGATAGACCTCGAAATTCCGATGATGACGATTAAAATGATGATTAACCCTCCGATAGCAAGCAGAAATATTCGTAACGACATCGAATTTATATCTGCCATAAATTCATCCACCGGAAAAACAATACCGATAGACCAGCCATTTACAGTAATCGGCGCATAAGCTATCCAGCTCAGTTGCCCTGTTTTTAAATTACGGTATTCCAATTCGGCAAAACTCGATTTTCCCTTGATCATATTTCGCCCGATTTCGCGTAATTGTGTCGAGTTTTGCGCTTCCGCGATACTGAATATGGTTTCATTCATAATCAGTTCAGAGGTGGGATGTGTTACAATGGTTCCGTTTTGTGAAATCATGAAACCATAGCCTGTTTTATTTACTTTAATTGAATTTACAAATTCCTGCAACCAATCCAGCGATACATCTGCTGTAAGAATCCCGATAAATTGCTTCTTGCCGTCAATAGTCCTGTATAATGGCACCGAATAGGTTGACATAACTGTGTTTCCGGCACCTTCGTCAAAGTAGGGCTCGCTCCATACCGGATGGCCAAGTTCTTTGGGTATCTGGTACCAATCCATCGTAAAGTAATCGTAACGGGCATCGCCTAAATACATTAACTCGAGTGTGCCATTGTGCCTGTAATAGTATGGCATGAAGTATTTCTCCTTCGGGTCGAAAAGGAAAGGTTCAAAAGCGAGTGCTGCACCATAAATTTCGGGATTGATTTCGACACCCTGTTTGAGGATATTTGCCAGAACATCCTTCGAAAAATCAGTATTCGCAATGATCTCTGAATAATTGTCCGGGATTTTCTGGATGGAATACAAGATTTTTTCGATTTGTGAAACGCTGTTTTTGGTGAGGTTTTCGGCATTTGTTTTAAGATTCTTTTCGACGATGTTTTTCGAAAAGTTATAATTAAAAAGGAAAATTACCAGAAATATGAGGGCAATGCTCGAAAATATAGATATGATGATTTTGAAG